>JAEYTU010000598.1 GCA_023433825.1 Planctomycetota bacterium | reverse complement strand
CTGACCAACAGCCCCGGCAGGTCGCCGTCGACCGCGAACGGCCGCTCCGCGTCGTCGACTCGGATCGACGGCTCGACCGTGTCGAGCCACGACCGGAACCCCGACACCGCGGCCTCACGCACGGGGTCGATCCCGATCAACAGGACGAACGGACTCTCCGCGCCGGGCATGTCGATCGCGCGGATCTCGCCGACGAGTTCCTGCTGCTTGCCGAGCGCGTGCAGCAGTCCGAACCAGACGACGCGCGGTGCGACCGACGCGACGTTCGGGTCGTCGAGCAGCGTTCGCTCGACGGCCGCGAAGTCGGTCTGCCACGGCAACCCGTAGAGGCCGATGTCGGCGCTCGCCGATCGGATGTGCGCGCGGATGTCGCGCAGGAATCCGGAGAACAGCGAGACGACGACGATCAGTGCCCAGACACCGACCGTCACGCCGAACATCCCGAGCATGTGCACGGGTCGCGTGAACAGGTACCGCAGGCCCAAGAACCAGCGATACATCAGACGACCATGCCGTCGCGGATCCGGACGACGCGCGTGCAGCGCGCCGCGAGGTCCTCGTTGTGCGTGACGAGCAGGAACGCGAGGTTCTGCTCGCGGTTGATCTCGAACAGCAGATCGAGAACGCCGGACGCCGTCATCGTGTCGAGGTTGCCGGTCGGCTCGTCGGCGAGGATGACCTGCGGGCGCGCGACCAGCGCGCGCGCGATCGCGACGCGCTGACGTTCGCCGCCGGAGAGCTGCGACGGCTTGTGCCGCAGTCGGTCCTTCAGGCCGACGCGTTCGAGCAGTTGCTCGGTCTCTTCGCGCGCACGCCGACGCGCGCCGAACCACTCGAACACCGAGCGGAACATCATCTGCCCGAGCAGCACGTTCTCGAACGCCGAGAGCTCCGGGATCAGGTGATAGAACTGGAACACGAATCCGATCTTGCGATGACGCAGCGCCGCGCGCCGCGCCGCCGACAGCCGGTCGACGCGCTTCTCGTCGAAGTACACCGCGCCTTCCGTCGGACGGTCGAGCAGTCCGAGCACGTGCAGCAACGTCGACTTGCCGGCGCCCGACGCACCGAGCAGCGCGACCATCTCGCCGGCCGCGAGTGCGAGGTCGACGCCGCGCAGGACCGACACCGGCTCGCCGCCGAGGCGGTAGGTCTTCACGACGCCCTCCGCGCGGAGGATCGTCGGCTGGACTTCGCGCGGCTGCGCGATCTCGATCGTGCTCATTCGTAGCTCAGGGTCTGGACAGGGTCGAGGCGGGCCGCGCGGCGCGCCTGCAGCAGTGCGACGAGCAGAGTCAACGCGAACGCCATCCCGACGACCTGCAGCACCCAGTCGAGCTCGATGCGCGTCGGGATCTTCGGCAGCGCGTAGATCGTCTTCGGGAACAGCTCGACCGCGAACTCGCTTTCGAGCCAGTCGTTGACCGGATTCAGCCAGAACTCCGACGCGATGCCGAGCACGACGCCGATGCCGCAGCCGATCGTCGCGATGACGAGGCCGGCGACGACGAAGATCGACGCGATCGTCGACGGCGTTGCACCGAGCGCGGTCAGCACGCCGATGTCCTTCGTCTTCTGCGTGACCATCATGTGGATCGTCGCGTAGACGAGGAACCCGGCGACCAGCATCACGGCGAACAGGATGATCTTCATCAGCGAACGCTCCTGATGAACGGCGCCGAGGAACACCTTGTTCTGCTGCTGCCAGGTCTGCACGAGCCCGCCGGTCAGCGGCCGCAGCTTCGCTTCGAGGCGCGCCGCGACGACGGCGGGGTCGGCGCCGTCGCGCAGCTTGATCGCGACCTCGCTGACGATGTCGATGCTGTCGTCGAGCTCCTGCGGATGACCGAGCATCGAACGCAGATCGTCGATGTGCAGGAACGCGTGCGTGTCGTCGAACACGCGGTGCATCGTCTCGAACGCGCCCGACACCGGCCGGATCCGCCGGACCGTGACCAACCGTTCGTCGCGATCCGGTGCGCGCACGAAGCGCGCCGTCACGAGTTCGACCGGCTGACCGGGACGGAAGCGCGCACTGAGCGACACGAATCGCCGCCGCGGCAGCACGATCCCGGGTTCCTGCTCCATCAGGTCGCTCTCGCGCACCGGGATCCCGACGACCTGCCGACCCTCGAGCGCGCGTTCCCGCGAGACGGCGAACGGCTCGTCCGGCGACTCGACCTGCACGACGACACTGCGCTGCAGCGTCACCCAGTCGCGGAACCGCGTCGTCTCGACTTCGTGCTTTGGGTCGACGCCGATCAGCCGGAAGAAGCTGTCCTGCGCCGGACCTCCATCCGACGCGCCGACCATCGCGACCGTGCGCTGCGCGAAGCCCTGCGGGAACAGCACGCCGTAGTGCGACAGGCGCGGCGCCGCCGCCGCGACGTCGGGGTCGCCTTCGAGGATCGGCTGGATCGCCGCATACGACTGATCCGCCTTGACGCCGAGCAGCGTCAGGTCCGCCGTCGCGCCGCGAATGTGGTCCTGGATCTCGGCGATGAACCCCGAGAACACCGCCGTGACGAGGATCAGCGCCCAGACCGCCAACGCGATCCCGACGATGCCGATGAAGTTGACCCAGCGCGTCAGCAGATAGCGCAGCGCGAGGAACCACGCGCACGACGACGTCGGTCCGATCATGCGTTCGGCGGCGTGTCGCCGGCTTCGACGGTCTCCCCGGTCTCCCCAGTCTCGCCGGCCGCGGCGGGCTGGGTCGCCTGCTTGCGCAGCAGCGGGAACAGGACGACGTCGCGAATCGACGTCGAACCGGTCAACAGCATGCAGAGCCGATCGATGCCGATGCCGAGGCCGCCGGCCGGCGGCATCCCGTGTTCGAGCGCGAGGACGTAGTCGTCGTCGATCTCGGACGGCGACTCGTCGTCCTTGTGATCGAGCTGCGCCGCGAATCGACGGCGTTGGTCGAGGGGGTCGTTCAACTCGCTGAACGCGTTGCCGACCTCCATGCCGCCGACGAACAGTTCGAATCGTTCGGCGATCCGCGGGTCGGCCGCCGACTGCTTCGCCAGCGGACAGATCGCGAGCGGGTAGTCGTGGACGAAGATCGGCCCGTCGAGCACCGGCTCGACGGTCGCCTCGAAGATGTCGTTCGCGAGCTTGTCGATCGGCAGCGGAACGCCCGCCGCGTCGCGTTCGCGCAGGTGCAGCTCGCGCGCCCGCGCGCGCACGCCGGCTTCGTCGAAGAAGTCGAGACCGTCGTTGCGTTCGGCGAACAGGTCGAGGTAGCGCCGCTTCGCGAACGGCGGCCGCAGGTCGTACGGCTTGCCGCGGAACGTGACGACCGGGCTGTCCGGGATCAGCGTCGCGACGAGATGTGTGAACAACCCTTCGACGCGGTCGACGACGTCGCGCCAGTCGGCGTAGGCCTCGTAGCTCTCGAGCATCGTGAACTCGGGGTTGTGGCGCGTGCTGACGCCCTCGTTGCGGAACACGCGGCCGATCTCGTAGACGCGTTCCATCCCGCCGACGAGCAGTCGCTTCAGGTACAGCTCCGGCGCGATCCGCAGGAACAGCGGCATGTCGAGCGTGTTGTGGTGCGTCGTGAACGGCCGCGCCGTCGCACCGCCGAAGATCGGCTGCAGGATCGGTGTCTCGACCTCGAGGTAGCCGAGGCCGTCGAAGTACTCGCGGATCGCGCGCAGCAGTCGACTGCGGAACTGGAACGTCGCGCGCACCTCGGGGTTCGCGTAGAGGTCGACGTACCGCATCCGGTACCGCATCTCGACGTCCTGCAGGCCGTGCCACTTCTCGGGCGCGTGCTGCAACGTCTTCGACGCCAACGTGACCTGTTCGGCCCAGACCGTCGGTTCGCCCTTCTGCGTCCGCCCGACCTCACCGGTGACGACGACGTGATCGTTCGCCTCGACCAGACGACGGTGCGGCCAGAAGTCGGCGAGCCGATCCCGCTGGAAGCCGACCTGGATCGAGCCGCTGCGATCGGACAAGTGGCTAAATCGCAGCTTGCCGAAGTCGCGCATCTGCGTCAGGCGACCGGCGATCGTGACCTTGGTGCCGGCCTTCGCGTCGAAGTCGGCGAACAATTCGGCGACCGGCGTCGGCGTCGGCACTTTCGCGGGGAACGGCGGCAGGCCGGCTTCCGCCAACTGGGGCAACTTCTCGAGGCGGTCCTGCGGGATGCGATCGGTCAAGGCTGCTGCTCCGGGCCGACGTCGGCGCGCGGTGGGGGATGGACGGTGAAGGGCGGAGGAGGATAGGCGCGGGCCCGCGTCGACGCGACGACGACGTACGTCCGGGAATCGCGAGCCTGCGGCCTGAAGCTTTCCGTAGCTGCGCAGTCGCTTGTCGAGGATCGCTCGTGAACCGCTCGAGTCTCTGTTCTGCCATCACGATTGCCGTGCTGCTCGGTGCGCTCGGGATCGGCAATCCGTTCCTCGCGGCCGATCACCCCGCGCACGTCGCTCCGCGCACGTCGGTGCGCCCGGTAGGTGTGAATCCGGCTGGCGCGAACCCCGCCGGTGTGAACGCCGTCGCGCTGCGCGCGCACGCCGCCGTCCATCGCGTCGTTCCGGTCGTCGCCGCCGTTCCGGCGTTCGACAACTGCCCGCGCGAAACTCCGGAGAACCGGGTCGTCCGCGCCGGTTACGACGTCGACGGCCACGCGACCTGGTGGCACGAGGACGGTTCGCGGACGAAGGTCGTCGCCGAGACTGGCGGCGAGCACGTCGTCGTCCTTCCGGCCGACGGCGACGACGTCCGCTGACGGCGTTCGCGGAGGACGTTCACGGAACGGCGCGCCGAGGCACGTTCGCTGCGGCGCGCGCCGACGAACGGAGCGCGTCCCGCCGGCCGCCGGTCGGCGGCCTCGGTCACGCGACTCCGATCAGGTCCGGAATGCGTAGCGACGAAGCACGCGTCCCTGCTCGACGTACTTCCGTTCGAAGCTGGTCGGCGTGAACCCGTGTCCGGGCGGCCCGCCGAGCAGGCGCGCCTCCTCGTCCTCGTCGCGGTGGAACAGCGGACTCGCGCCGACCAGCATCGCGATCTGCCCGGCATAGCCTGGGTTGTCGGTCGCGATCAGCAGCCAGCCACCGGGTTTCAGCGCGCGATGGACGATCGCCAGGACGTCCTCGGTGAAGAAGCGCCGGTTGCGGTGGCGCCGCTTCGGCCACGGGTCGGGGTAGTAGACGTGCAGCCGGTCGAGACTGCCCGGCTCGACACGGTCCGCCAGGAACAGCTTGGCGTTGTCGACGAGGACGAAGCCGTTCGTCCGCTGCGCCGCCGCGAGCCGCGTCGCCGCGAACTCGGCGTAGGCATGCGCGGCCTCGATCCCGAGCAGGAACGTCTCCGGCCGCGCCTCGGTCGCCGCGAGCAGGTAGGCGCCCTTGCCTGGACCGACCTCGATCTCGACCCGCGAAAACCCGTCGGGGATCAACTCGGCGAGCGGCGGCGGATCCTCACCACCGACCAGCAGCGGCACCGGCCCGACATCCGTCTCGCTCAGCTTCTGCACGCGCCGCCGGAACGACAGCTTTCCGCCGCTGTGCATCCGCGGCGTACGAATCGGTTCGGATCCAGCGTCGTCCATGAGGGCGCGGGAGGATAGCAACCGAGCGGAACATCGCACTCGCTGCGACTGCGCAGGTCGGGGGATCGGGCGGGCGCCGAAAGCTGCTCGCTCAGTACGCGAACCTGGCAACGACGACCGTCGAGTCCACGGTTCCCGTCGGCGAGTTGCCGGTGTTCGCCGTGCGGGTCACGCGTGCGCCTTCGGGCGGTGTCGCGTCACCGACGACCCAGCGGCTGCTCCACGAGGCGACGGCGCCGAATGCGTTCGCGGCCGGGTCGACGATCAGGGCTTGGTCGAAGAACTGCCCGCCGACGATGCCCGGATCGTTCGGGATCATGATGTCGGGCCACCGCGCGTTGCCGTTCGCGTCCGAGAGCATCGGAACGCTCAGCGCGACGTCGACGTTCCACGAGCAACCGGGTGCGCCGACCAAACCGAGATCGATCGGCAGTGCGAGCCCGCCGAACGTGCCGCCGACGCCTTGCGTGCCGAGGACGCCGATCGTGATCGCGTTCGGCAGGACGCTGCCATAGCTGAGGAACCACACCGTGCCGCGGGCGGGCTGCCGGTACGACAGCGAGTTGTTGTAGCTACCGGTGCTGAAGCGGCACGTCGACTGCGCGTTGCCGTTGCTGAAGCGCTGGCCCTGCGTGATGTAGACCGTGGCCGCGGCGTCGAAGACCCACGAGTCGGTCCCGATCGTCGTGTAGTTCGTGACGACGAAGTCGGCGACGAGGCTCTGCGCCTGTGGCGGGACGTACGGGAACGGAGTCGAGAACGGGATCGACACCGACCACGGCTGTGGCGCCGGGGCCGAGTTCTGCAGCGGCAGGTTCAGGTTGCCGGCGAAGGCGCGGACGACGAGCGGCCCGTGATTCGACGCGAACGTCGACGACACCGTGCTCGACGAGTTCGGCCCGACCGACATGTCGAGCGTCATCGCGAGCGTCCCCGGCGGATTCGACGTGCGCAGCGACGCGTAGGCGCGCAGGTCCATGCTCTGCAGGACGCCGGCCTGGATCGGGATGTCGGTGACGTTCCACAGGTACTGGGCACGCACCGGCGTCTGCCCGGGGCGGCCGATCGCGAGCGTCGACTCGGCGGCGTTGCCACCGGTCGTCGCGTTGGCGGAGGGAACGACGAACGTGCTCTGCGCGGCGACGGCGCCGGTGCACGCGAGAAGGACGAGCGGGAGGGAACGGGATCGCATGGCGGATGACTCAGGTGGCCTTCGGGGGGCTGGGCAAGCAGCGCGGCATCATGGCCGCGCACGCGCCACTGACCAGGGGGCCGCGCAAATCGTCGTGGCCGTCAGTCTTCCGAAGGCTCGCGCAGCACCCGCGGTCCGCCGCTGGCCCATCGCGTCAGCACGGCTTCGAGGTCCGCCAGTCGGAACGGTTTCGTCAGGTAGTCGTCCATGCCGGCGGCCAGACAACGCTCGCGATCCCCGCTCAGCGCGTGCGCCGTCATCGCGACGACCGGCACGCTGCGCTCCGGTCCCGGTTGCGCGCGCAGCAGCGTCGTCGCCTGGAAGCCGTCGAGTTCCGGCATCTGACAGTCCATCAGCACGAGGTCGTAGCGCGCGCGCTCGAGCGTCGACAACGCATCGCGGCCGTTGACGGCGACGTCGGCGATGCAGCCGAGGCGGCGCAGCGTGTGGACGGCGACCTTCTGATTGATCGGGTTGTCCTCGACGACGAGGACGCGGATCGGCGCAGTGCCGGTGTCGGTGGGCGGCACTGGCCCGACGGCGTCCGTCGGCTCGGCGTGGCTCGCGTGCGGCGCGCCGCGCAGCGCATCGGCGACGGCACGGATCAACGTTCGCGGCTTCAGCGGCTTGGTCTGGAAGCCGGCGAAGCCTGCTTCGATCGCCGTCGTCGCGTGCCCGAGCCGGCCGACCGACGTCGCGAGCAGCAGCGGAATGTCGCGCAGCGTCGGGTCGGCCTTCAGCGTTCGCCCGAACTCGATGCCGTCCTGCTCCGGCATCTGGAAGTCGAGGACGACGATGCCGAACGGCGTCCCGGCCGCGCTCGCCGCCTCGAGCTTCGCGAGTGCGCTCGACGGTCGATCGGCGACGTCGCAGTCCATGCCGGCCGCCGCGAGGATCGTCCGCATGACGTGCCGGTTCGTCGCGTTGTCGTCGACGATCAGCGCGCGGACGCCGCGAAGTTCGTCGAGCTCGAGGCCGGTGTGCGCGTCGTTCGCCGTCGCCGCGGTCGGCAGGACGACCTCGATCCAGAACACCGAACCGCCGCCGTCGCGCGCGTCGACGCCGATCGTGCCGCCCATCGCCGTGACGATCCGCTGCGAGATCACGAGGCCGAGCCCCGTGCCGCCGTACTTGCGCGTCGTCGACGCGTCGACCTGTGAGAACGCGCGGAACAGCCGGTCGCGACGGTCGGCGGGGATCCCGATGCCGGTGTCGCGGACTTCGACGCGGACCGTCAGCCGGTCGCCGTCGCTCGGCCGCGCCGTGGCCACGAGGACGACCTCGCCGCGTTCGGTGAACTTGACGGCGTTGCCGAGCAGGTTCAGCACGACCTGCCGCAGCCGCGTCGGATCGCCGACGAACGCTCGCGGCAGACTCGGCTCGATGTCGAGGATCAGCTCGATGTCCTTCTGCTCGGCGCGCGGCGACAGGATGTCGGTCGCGTCGGCGAGCACGCTCGCGAGATCGAACGGCACGACTTCGAGGTCGAGACGGCCGGCCTCGAGCTTCGAGAAGTCGAGCACGTCGTCGACGAGGGCCAGCAGCGCCTCCGAGCAGACCTGCACCGTGCGCGCATAGTCCTGCTGCGTCCCGTCGAGTTCGGTCTCCTGCAGCAGGCCGGTCATCCCGACGATCCCGTTCAGCGGCGTGCGGATCTCGTGGCTCATGTTCGCGAGGAACTCGGACTTCACGTGCGCCGCACGAACGGCTTCGTCGCGCGCCGCGGCGAGCTCTTCGGTCCGCTCGACGACGAGGCGTTCGATCGACGCGTTCGTCTCCTCCAATTCGGCGGTCCGCTGCGCGATCGCCGCGATCTCCTGCACGCCGCGCCGACACGCGAGGATCAGGAACAGGTCCTCGAACAACACCCAGCCGGTGTGCTCGGCCCAGCGCCATGCGCCCGGCGTCGCGATCCCGTAGACCGACTCGGGCCAGAACATCCCGCGCACGAAGTGGTCGAACGCGACGACGAGCGACGCCGTCACGAGCACGCGCCAGTCGCGATAGAACGACAGGAACGCGAGCGACCCGAAGATGTGGAAGTGCGTCTCGATTCGCCCGCCCGACAGGTGGATCAGCAGCGCGCCGGTCGCCGATTGGCAGATCGCGATCGTGTGGCGCGTGACGACCGAGCCGCCGCGACGCCAGACGAGCCAACACGGAACGAGGGCGAAGATGCCGCCGAGCACGATCGCGGCGACGAGGTGGACGTGGACGCTGCGTGTCGGGCCTTCGTAGGTCCACGGCGAGTTCCACGCTGCGATCGCGATGCAGGCGATCCACTGGAACACCAACAGCGGTGCGAACAGCCGGTCGGTCAGGACGTGGACGCGGCGGTGGTGCTCTTGCGCGAGTTGCGCGGCGCGCGTCGCGACGGCGTTCGCGTCGAGGTGGGCGATCATCGCGCGGCCTCCGCTTCGCGGATTCCACAGCCGTAGACCGGTGTCGTCGGTTCGAGCGTTCCCTGAGTCACGGCGATGCGTGCCGCCGTCGCACCGGCGTTGTCGCCGGCGTGGCCCCGGCCGACGGTGATGCCGCCGGCGAAGCGGAGCTGGCCATCGGCGCCGTAGACGAGCACCTGCCCCGACGTCTGCACACCGAAGCGCGCGGCCTCGCGGCGTTCCGGATCGTCGCGGACGACGACGCCGGGCATCGATCCGAACTCGCGGACCGGCGCTCCCGGCGCCGAGTAGCGAACGACGAACCATTGCGCGCGGGAGCCGACGTGGGCGTGCAGCTTCGCGAACTCGCCGATCGTCGCGTCCGAACACGGACACTGCGCGTGCAGGAACAGCACGACCGTGGGTCGCTCGCCGTCGACCGGCATCGCGTCGTGCGACGGCCAACGAAGCGGCGGAGTCGCCGCTGCGCCGTGCGTCGCGGCGTACCGCTCGAGTCGGACGATCCCGACGCACATGGCGGCGAACGCCACGGCGGCCACGATCCGTGGCAGCGTCGTTCCGCGGGGATGGCGCTTCTGCGGAACTGCGGTAGGGGAGGAGTACGGCACCGGCTCCCTATCGGCGGTCGGGATCTCGGTGCTTGCGTCGACGTCAGAGCAATGCCACCGCGAGGACGTCGAGCGAGGTCGACACGGGGACGGCGCCGTCGACGGCGATCACCGTCACGCGTTCGCGATCCGGCCGCACCGGTTCGCGACGGGCGCGGGCAGCGGTGTAGACGGCGAAGTCGGCGTCGCTGACGGCGGTCGGATCCTGCGCGCGCCGCGCCATGCGCGTCCGCGTCGTCGCTTCGTCGACGGCGACCTCGACGAAGACCAGACGGGCCGACGGGACCGCGGTTTCGAGCACATCCCGCAACGCCGCGCGCCGCGCCGCCGTCGCGAAGTTCGCATCGAGCACGAACCCGGGCGCGCCGCTGCGGAGCGTCTCGCGCATCGCATCGTGCAGCGCCGCGTAGACGCGATCGGAGGTGGCGTCCGAGTACGCCGACTGCGGCGCACGTTCGGTCGGCGCGATGCCGACGAGACGCTTGCGAATCGCGTCGCTGCTCGCCGACCCCCAGCCGGTCTCGGCCGTCAGCGCCGCGCAGAAGTGCGACTTGCCGCTCGCCGGCAGTCCGGTCGCGACGACGACGACCGGACCGTCGGATTCCACGACATCGAACGCCGCAAGCCGCATGTGCCGCCGCGCCGACGCGACGGCCGCCGTGCGGGCCGCGTCGGCGATCCCTGTGTCCGCCGCGGCC
>JAEYTU010000597.1 GCA_023433825.1 Planctomycetota bacterium | reverse complement strand
TTGCTGGTCCGCAAGGGAATGGTCGCCGCGGCGCGCTCGGTGCTCGCGCTTCCCGGGCCACCGCGGACGGCCGGCGAACGTCGGCTCTGGCGGCGGCTGCTGATGCAGACCGGCGCCGTGGCGCAGGCGCTCGCCGACCTCCGCGACGGATTCCCGGCGGAATTGCTCGCCGACGAAGGCAACCGGATCGCTTCGGTGTGGCGCAGCCTGTTCGAGGGGCCGTGGATGCAGCACCGCGACCCGACGACCGATCCGGCCGTCGCGGCGGCGCTGGCGCGGGCGCTGCTGCGGTGCGGGCTCGTCGACGAAGCCGAGATCGTCTGCGCCGTCGCGGCGCTGCACCGCGACGCGGTTTCGCACGTCGGGACGAACGGCGTCCCACCCGACGGCCGTGCGGAACTCGACGCCGTCGGTGCGGAGGCGCGCCGACACCTCGCGTTCGAACGCGCACTCCAACGCCACCTGCGCGTGCTGGCCGCAAGCCGCAAGGCGGATGCGTTGCACGCGTTCTTCGAACTCGCGCGCGCGTCGTCGGTCGAGTTGCTCGGCCGCGACGTCGTCGGCAAGCCGCGGCGATTCTCGATCCCGTTGATCGGCGAGTTGCTCGACCCGCTCGCACCGGGGCTCGGGGAGTACTTCGCGTCGTACAACCGCTACTTCGTCGTCGGGCAACGCGGCGGGCGTTCACTCGACGCGTTGCTGCTGACGCGGTTGTCGGTCCGCGACGTCACGCCGCATCCGCTGCTGCCGCTGCCGACGCGGTGCACCGAGATCGTCGGCGAGGCGCGTCAGTCCCGCGTCGGCGGCGACGGGCTCGGTGGCGACCTCGCCGGCGTCGCGCTGTTCCACCACTACCTCGTCGACTACGACGCGGTCCGCGACTGGGCCGACGGGCTTCGATCGCGGCGGCGGATCCTGCGCGAGGACGGTGAGGTCGCGATGCGCGATCCGCTGCCGCAGCGCGTCGACGCCGACGACCCGCTCGACGCGTCGTGGCGGCTGCCGATGCTCGATCCGACGCCGGACGCGGCGTTGGAGGCTGCGGTGCTCGACATGATCCGTTGGCACGAGCAGGCGCATCTCGTCGACGCGTTCTGGTACCTGCCGCCGGAACGCAATCTGTGGCGCGTGCTCGGGCTGCTGATCCGACATGGATTCGGCGCGCTCGGGATCGAGTCGGACTTCGAACGTCGCGCCGAAACCGCCGCGCTGGCGCTGTCGCCGCACACCCGACTCGTGCTCGCGCACATCGCGACGTTCCTCGAAGGCGATGCCGGCGGGTCGCCGCACGCGCACGGCTTCCGCGACCTCGCGCGGCAGATCACGGCGGCGGCGCGCGAACGTGGGTTGCCGGGGGCGGAGCCGCATCAGTGGCACCTGCTCGACGCGGCGCAAGCGCGCGAGATCGGCGTCGAACTCCTGCGGCGGCTGTGGTGAGGGCCACATCCGTGCAGCCCGGAACGGATGTTGATACCCTCCGGCCCGTTCGATCGGTCGGAGGCGCGCGCTCTTCGCGTTCCGCCGACCCATCACGCCCCGCGATCGGGCCACAGCCCAAGGCCTTTGCGCTACGCGCGAAGACCGACTTCGCGGGCCGCGATGGGACAGTGCTTGCTGGGGCCTCACGTGGCCGCTCGCGACACGGTCACCGAACGGACACTGCCAAGGAACGAATCCGACAAACGGCTGCAACCCGCGAGGAATCGCGGCACTACCGGCCCAAGGAGGTCTGATGCACACGCCGATGCGATCCCTGATGCTGACGTTCGTCTTCGCCGCGGGCCTTGCGGCCCAGGGCGAGGATCCGAAGAAGCCCGATCCGAAGAAGCCCGACCCGAAGGTCGCGGAGACGATCAAGGAACTGAAGGCCGCCGTGTCGGACCGACAGATGGCGAAAGACGTCGAAGCCATCGGGCTGATCGACACGCTGCTGAAGGACTTCGAGAACTACGTCGAGAAGGACCAGCGCGACATCGTCAACGCCCTCGCCGACGTGTACCGGTCGCGGCAGCGCCCGCCGGACCAGATCGGGCTCTACGAGGCGGCGGCCGTGGCACTCGGTCGGATGGGGAAGGACGGCGGCACTGCCCTGCTGCGCGCCTACAACGAAGACAAGATCGGCAAGCGCGACTACGTCCGCGTTCGGGCGGTCATCCTGCGGAACCTCGGCAAGGTCCAGGACGAGTCGCATGCGAAGTTCCTGACCGATCGCGCCGTCCGCGACCCCGAGGACGAAATCATGGCCGCCGCCGGCGAGGCGCTCGGCAACTACGACGCGGCCAAGCAGAACGTCCGTAAGCAGATCTTCGAGACGCTGTTGCGGAAGTTCATGGAGGTCGAGAGCGGCGCGAAGGCGAACCTCGATCCAGGTGACGCGCAGGTCAAGTCGCACAAGGACACGCTGACGCGGATCAGCGACCCGTGGAACACGACGATGGCGCGGTTGACTGGCCAGACGCATCGCACGGCCGAGGACTGGAACCGGTGGTGGAACAAGACCGGCAAGTCCTCGAAGTGGGACAAGTGAGCCGGCCGATCGCCGACGACGGAACTCGCGGCGCAAGCCGCGACCGGTGACGACGTCGAACGCGCCGCATGCGTTTCGCCGTCGTCCTGTGTCTCGTCGGGCTTGGCAGTGGCGCGTTTGCGCTGCACTCGCTGGGAAGTTCGGCAGCGCGCGAACGCGCGCTCTTGGCAGCTCTCGCGGAGAAGGACGCGGCCATGCGGCGGCTCGAGGCCGAGACCGTCGAGGCCTACCGGCTGCGTGACGTCACGATGCAGCGGATCGACGAGGTCGTCGCGGCGCTGGATGCGCGCCGGCGCGAGGACCGGGAACTCGCCGTGGCGGCGAATCGGCCGATGCCGGAAGGGGTGCGACTCGTCGTCTCGGCGCTGCAGCGCTGCTTGGTCGAGGACGGCTACGGCAACTTTCGGCTGCTCCGAGCGACGGCGCTCGTCGACGGTGCGCTGCGCGACGTCGAACTGATCGAGCACGACGTCGCGACGTTCGCGACGACGCTGTACCTCGCGGAGCGGTTGAGCGTCTCGATCGACCTGTCGAAGGGAACGGCGACGCTGCTGTTGCTCGGCGGAACGCTGACGCGGCACGGCGAGCGGACACCGTTGCCCGACGCCGGACTGACGATCGCGCTGACGTCGATCGGGACCGAGTCGTGGGTCGCGCAACTCGGCGCGATCGCGACGCTGACCGGCCGCCCGCCGGAGACGCAGCTCGCCGTTCGTTCGACGGGCCTCGACGACGGCGGCACGCGGATCTGGTTCGCACGCGTCGACGCGCTGCTGCGACGCGCGGCGGGGACGCCGGTCTACATGCTCGATCGATTCGGCGACGTCGCCGATGGCGGATTTCGCGACGTCATGCTGCTCGCCTACGAAGGACAACGGCTCGTCGGGAGCATCGAGGCGAAACGGATGTCGATCCGCATCGACGCGAAGGCCGGCACCGTGCAGGTCTGGGTCGAGGACGGCGTGATCCAGCGCGCCGCCGGCCCGACGACGATCCCGCCCGCCGGCTACGGGATCCTGCTCGCCGGGGTCACACCGGCGGAGGCCGAAGCGGCGATGTTCGGATTGGTCACGCGCGCGGAGCGGTGACGGCGGGCTACACCGTTCGTCGGACCGCGTCGCTGCATTCCCCGCGTCACCGCGGTAGACGTGTTCCGCGATGACCCAGCCCGCAGGCGCTGTCTTCCGCGCATTCGCCAGCGAATGGCAACCACGGATCGAGGCGACGCTCGACCGCCTGCTCCCGGCGGCGACGGCGGCGCCGACGCGGCTGCACGACGCGATGCGCTACGTGATGTTCCCCGGCGGCAAGCGGCTGCGCCCGCTGCTCGCACTGCTCGCCGCTCGCGCGACCGGCGGCGACGTCGAACGCGCGCTCCGTCCGGCGGCCGCGCTCGAACTGCTGCACACCTACAGCCTCGTCCACGACGACCTGCCGTGCATGGACGACGACGACCTGCGTCGCGGCCGGCCGACCTGTCACAAGGTCTATGGCGAAGCGATCGCGGTGCTGGTCGGCGACGCGCTGCTGACGTCGGCGTTCGGCGTCGTCGCCGAGGCGGGGGGCCGCGCCGTCGCGACACTGGCTGAAGCCGCCGGCAGTCTCGGAATGGTCGGTGGTCAGGCCGGCGACATGCTGGCCGAGGCCGGGTCGCGCACCGATCTCCCGAACGGGCGCGCCGGCGTCGAATGGATCCACGACCGCAAGACCGGCGCGCTGATTCGCGCGTCGTTGTTCGTCGGTGCGCTGGCCGGCGGCGCCGACGACTTCGACGCCGCAGCCCTGACCGGCTACGGCGATGCGCTCGGTCGCGCGTTCCAGATCGCCGACGACTGTCTCGACGTCACGGCCTCCGCAGCGACGCTCGGCAAGAACGTCGGACAAGACGCCGCCGCCGCGAAGCTGACGTTCCCTGCCGTGCTCGGACTCGATGCCTCGCTCGCCGAAGCGCGCCGTCAGGCGGGGCTCGCATCCTCGTTCGCGGCACGGGTCTGCGCGCGACTGCCGGCCGGGGGGCCGCTGGACTCCGCCGTAGCGCTCTTGCAAGATGCCGCCCTTTTCGCCGTCGCCCGGACCACTTGAGCGACGGCGGAGCGCCCCAAGACCCGAGCACCGCGCCCGTGGATTCGAAGCCAACCTCTGGTTCAGGCACGTCTGGTTCCCGCACGCCGCTCCTCGACACGGTCGACATCCCCGCCGATCTCAAGAAGTTGCGGCGGGACCAGCTCGTCCAGGTCTGCGCCGAACTCCGCGACGTGATCCTGGAGACCGTCTCCCAGACCGGGGGGCACCTCGGGTCGGGGATGGGCGTCGTCGAGCTGACCGTCGCGCTGCATTACCTGTTCGACTTCGACAACGACCGGCTCGTGTTCGACGTCGGGCACCAGAGCTATCCGCACAAGCTGCTGACCGGCCGCAAGGACCGGTTCGCGACGCTGCGACAGAAGGGTGGCCTCTGCGGGTTCACGAACCGCTTCGAGTCGCCGTACGACGTCTACACGTACGGCCACGCAGGAACCGCGACGTCGTGCGCGCTCGGGATCAGCTTCGGCGACCGGCTGCAGGGTGTGCGCCGCCATTCGGTCGCCGTCGTCGGTGACGCGGCGATGGGCTGCGGCGTCGCATTCGAGGCGTTGAATCACGCCGGCTCGCTCGAGCAGGATCGCCTGCTCGTCGTCCTGAACGACAACCGGTGGTCGATCGCGAAGACGGTCGGCGCGCTGTCGCGATACCTGAACCGGATCCGCACCGGCAACCTCTACAACCAGGCGAAGAAGACGCTGCACCAGTTGATCCAGTCGATCCCGGTCATCGGCAAGGACCTGGACGAAGGGCTCGAACAGGGCGTCGCGATGCTGCGCAACATCGTCTCGCCGGGGGCGATCTTCGAGGAGTTGGGCTTCCAGTACTTCGGACCCGTCGACGGGCACGACATGCAGGAACTGCTGTCGGTGCTGGAGCGCGTCAAGAACCGCGACGGCGTCGTGCTGCTGCACGTCGTGACCGAGAAGGGGCGCGGCGTCCCTGGCTCCGAAGACCGCTACGACCGCGCGCACGCGGCGAAGCCGGGGCCGAAGCCGGCCTCGAAGCCGAAGGTCGAGCCCGTGCCGGTTCCGGTCGAACCGTGCGTCGTCCTGCCGGCGAAGTCGCAGACCCGCGGCCGCGCGTGGACCGATTGGTTCGCCGAGGGGATCGAGGAGCAAGCCGAGCGCAACCCGAAGGTCGTGGCGATCACGGCGGCGATGCCGGACGGCACCGGTTTGATGAAGTACCGCGATCGGTTCCCCGATCGCTTCGTCGATGCCGGGATCGCCGAACAGCACGCGGTCGCGTTCGCCTCGGGGCTCGCGACGTCGGGGATGCGGCCGGTCGCGGCGATCTATTCGACGTTCCTGCAGCGCGGCTACGACATGGTCTTCCAGGAAGTGTCGCTGCAGAACGTTCCGGTCGTGTTCGCGATGGACCGCGCCGGTCTCGTCGGCGAGGACGGACCGACGCACAACGGCGTGTTCGACATCGCATTCCTGCGGACGCTCCCGAACCTGACGTTGATGGCGCCGAAGGACGGTGCCGAGTTGAAGGAGATGCTCGAGTTCGCGCTGACGCTCGACGGCCCGTCGGGGCTTCGCTATCCGCGCGGCACTGCGCCCGAGGCGCACGAACTCCCGGGTTTCGACGGGCGCCGCCGACCGATCGAGCTCGGACGAATGGAGACGCTGCGCGTCGGCGCCGACGGTGCGATCCTCGCCTACGGGCACATGGTGCAGGTCGCGCTCGAGGCGGCCGCGCTGCTCGAGAAGCGCGGCGTGTCGATCGAGGTCGTCAACGCACGGTTCGTCAA
>JAEYTU010000541.1 GCA_023433825.1 Planctomycetota bacterium | reverse complement strand
GCCCCGGCCGTCAGGCCGTGATCGCCGTACTCGGCCGCGTCGGAAGCAGCGTGGCGGTCCCGCCGCTGCTGACGATCGCTCGATCGAACGCCGCCGAAGCCCCGGAAGCGGCCCTGGCGCTCGGACGCCTGAACCTCCGTGGCGACCCGACGATCGTCGACGGTTTGACGCGGATCGTCGCGGATGCCGACGCCGCCGTGCTGACCCGCGTCGCGGCCGCCGCATCACTGCTCGATCTCGGTCAGTCCGCGACGGCGGCGCCGTTCCTCGTCGCCGTGCTCCTCGCCGACACGCCGGAAGGTCGCGACGGTGCACGTGCGCACGGCTTGCCCGACAAGCCGCGCTGGGCGCTGGAGCGTCACATCGCGATCTCGGCGATCACGCGCGCGCATGGCGAGACGTTCGGCCTCGATCCGGATGCGTCTTGGCCGGCGCTGCTCGAAGGTGCTCGGAAGTTCGCGGCGCGCGCCGGAGTCGAACGCCCGTGACTCGCACCCACCGCACCTTCGCCGTGGTCGGCGCATGCGTCGTCCTCGCCGCCGCGACGCGACTCGCGAATGCGCAGTCCGACACCGACGCCGTCGACCGGGCCTTCGCAGCGTTGAGCCAGCGGCTCGCCGCGGGCGGCACGACCGTCGAGCACGAGGCGTGGCTGCGCGCGTTCCTGACGGAGCACGCCGCTCGTCCGTCGGCCAGCGTGCTGCGCGCGCGAGTCCTGCTGGGGAACTTGCTGCTGCACCGGATCGCGCTGGCCGAAGCCATCGCTCAGTACGAGGAGGTCATCGTCGGCGCGACGGCGATCCCCGACGAAACACTGCGCGAGCTGCAGGCTCGTGCGCTGTACGGCGTCGTGCAAGCAGCGGTGGTTCTGGACGACCGCACACGCGCAGAGGTGATGATCCACCGCATCTTGCGGGATCACGCCGGCAGCCGATTCGCGCGCCTCGCCGAAGCCGAACTCCAGCGACTGCGGGTTAGCGACGCGCCGAAGGCCGGCGAGAAGGCGCCGAAGTTCGACCCGCGACAGGATCTGACCGGCCGTTCGCGCGACCTCTCACGCCTGCGCGGACGCCCGGCGTTCATCGTGTTCTGGTCACCCGATTCGCCGGCGTCGTCGCGAACGCTGACCGCGTTGCGCGACGCGTGGGTCGATGCCGGTCAATCCCTCGAACAGTGGATCGTCTTCGCGATCGCGCGCGACGAGGCGGCGCTGCGCAAGGCCGTCGCCGATCTCCGCATCGAAGCTCCGGTCGTGCACTGCCAGCGCGACGTGCTCGATCCGTCGATCCTCGACTGGCACGTCAGCGCGCTGCCGCAGAGCTTCCTGCTCGGATCCGACTTGACGATCGTCGCGCGCGATCTGCCGATCGCCGATCTGCGCCGCGTCCTGCGCGCATACGGGACGCCGCGCTGACGTCGATCGGCGCCGCGGACGTCACGGACAGATACGTCAGGGATAGATTTTGTAGAGCATCCGCGGGAACGGGATCGTCTCGCGCAGGTGGTCGACACCGCAGATCCACGACAGCGTGCGTTCGAGTCCGAGGCCGAATCCGCCGTGCGGCACGCTGCCGAAGCGACGCAGGTCGAGGTACCAGCGGAACGCTTCCTCCGGCAGGTTCTCTTCGTGGATCCGGGCTGCGAGCAACGCGAGGTCGTCCTCGCGTTGCGCACCGCCGACGATTTCGCCGTACCCCTCGCTCGCGATCATGTCGACGCCGAGCGCGAGGCGCGGGTTCGCCGGATCGCGCTTCATGTAGAACGCCTTCACCTGCGCCGGCCAGCGGTGAACCATGACCGGACGGTCGTAGCCAGCACCGATGACGGTCTCGTCGGGCGCACCGAGGTCGTTCCCCCATTCGAACGCGTGCCCCGCCGCGTGCAGCTTCGCGACCGCCTCGTCGTAGGTGATCCGCGGGTACGGCGCGTTCGCCGCCGGCTCCAGCTTGCCGATGTCGCGCTCGAGCACCTTCAAGTCCTCGCGCCGGTTCTCCAGCACTCGCCCGACGATCGTCGAGACGAAGTCCTCGGCGAGCTTCATGACGTCGTCGAGGTCGTAGAACGCGGCCTCCGGCTCGATCATCCAGAACTCGGTCAGGTGCCGGCGCGTCTTGCTCTTCTCGGCGCGGAACGTCGGCCCGAACACGTAGACCTTGCCGAGCGCCATCGCGCTCGCCTCGCCGTAGAGCTGTCCGGACTGCGTCAGGTATGCCTTGTCGCCGAAGTACTCGACCTCGAACAACGTGCTCGTCCCCTCGCATGCGTTGGGCGTGAAGATCGCCGAGTCGACGCACGCGAACACGCGCACGTGGAAGAAGTCGCGGATCGCGCGAATCACCTCGTCGCGAATCCGCAGGATCGCCGACGGTCGGCTCGATCGGAGCCACAGGTGCCGATGCTCCATCAGGAACGCCGTGCCGTGCTCCTTCGGTGAGATCGGGTACGGCTCGGCGCGGTGGACGACCGCGAGTCGCTTGACGGCGATCTCGACGCCGCCCGGCGAACGTTCGTCCGCCTTGACGGTGCCGATCACGCGCACGCTCGACTCCTGCGTCAGTTGCCCTGCGGCCTCGAAGTCCGCCTCGGCGACGTCGCCCTTGAAGACGACCGACTGCACGACGCCGGTGCCGTCGCGGATCAGCAGGAAGTGCAGCTTGCCCTTGCTGCGCATGTTGTAGAGCCAGCCTTGGACGAGGACGTCCTGGCCGACGTGCTGCTTCAGGCGACGAATCGAGACGGCCGTCTGGCCCTCGAAGACTTGCTCGGACATGCGCTGCTCCTGGCCCCGACGATCACGCCGGGAACCGGGTCACGGAAAGGTCTGCGCGACGCTCTGCAACCGGACGTCGAGCACGTTTCCCTGCTGGACGACGACCTTGCCCTTGAACGGCATCTCGTTGCGCTCGCATTCGACGGACAGGTCGACCGGCTGCTCGGGTGTGATCGTCGCGAGGTCGGTGAGGACGCGCACGCGGTCGTAGCCCAGAGCGGCGAGGCGGGATTCCACCGTCGTCAACAACTGGATTCCAGTCGACGCGGCAGGCGATGGCAGCAGCACCGGCGCCACGGGAACGCGCGCGACGGCACCCTCGCGTTCGTGTCGTTCCCCGAGATCGACGAGCTGCTGCAGATCCTCGTGCAACCGTTCGAGCGCGCCGTCGATCCGATCGAGCCGCGTCTCGACGCGATCGACGCGGACCTTCTCGACGAGTTCGCCGATCCCGTGCAGGCGATCCGCGATGACGCGCAGGCCCGACAGCTCCCGCAGATGTCGCTCGAAGCGCGCCACGCGCATGTGCACGATGATGTAGCCGACGACGAGCGCGGCGAAGAACAGGCTGAACTGGAGCGTTTCCATGCGGGGCGTTGCGCGAACGAAGCGGCGAGCAGACCGACGAACGGGTCGAAGGAACGCGGCGAAGCTACCTCGAACGGAGGACAGCCTCCACCGGCGTGACCGGTGATCGGGCTTCGCGTCCGTGCCGTGTTCGCGGCGCTGTGCGTGCTCGCGTGGTGGTTCTTGCCCGCGGCCGACCCGCGCGAACTCGCGACCGCGTCGGTCCGCACGTGGCTGATCGGCGACGCATCGCCGCTCCCGACGCTGCTCGGACCCGAGCGCGCCGCCACCGGAGCGGCCGTCGTCTGGCTACCCCCCACTGGCGACGACACGGAACGCAGCGCCCGGATCGATCGCGCCGCGCGCGAGTGGAGCCGAGCGAACGGGCGCGACGCACTTCCCGGGGTCCGGCTCGGGATCGAGCTCCGGATCGGCGCCGACGGCTACCGCGCGACGCTGTTCGACGGTGCGACGACGGCGATCCACGAAGTCATGCGACCGCCGGACCGTCGCAGCCTGCTGCCGGCCCTCGTCGCGATCGTGCTGGCGCTGCTGACCCTCCGGATCCTGCCGTCGCTGCTCGTCGCCGGCATCGTCGGCGGCATCGCCCATCGCGAGAGTCTCGGCGCCGGCATCGAGCACTTCGTCACCGTCACGCTGTGGCAGCGAACGCTGCGCGACGAGTTCAGCTTCCAGATCCTCGGCTTCGTCTTCGCGCTGTTCGTCGCCGTCGCCTGGATGACTCGGTCCGGCGGCATCCAGGCACTCGTCGAACGGCTGCAGCGCCACGCGCATGGTCCCGTTCGCGCGCAGCTCGCCGCGTATGCGACCGGTCTCGCGATCTTCTTCGACGACTACACGAACTGCCTCGTCGCCGGATCGACGATGCGCCCGCTGACCGATCGCAATCGCGTGTCGCGCGAGAAGCTCGCCTACATCGTCGACTCGACCGCGGCGCCGGTCGCCGGGTTGTCGCTGCTGTCGACCTGGGTCGCCTACGAGGTCTCGACGTTCGCGCCGCAGCTTCCCGAGGTCACCGGTGTCGACGGCGCGCCGATGACGGTCGACGACGGGTACGCGGTGTTCGTCGCGTCGTTGCCGTTCCGCGCGTACTGCATCTTCGCGCTCGTGTTCGTCGCGCTGACGATCGTGCTGCGGCGCGAGTTCGGACCGATGCTCGCAGCGCAGCGACGCGCGTGGCACGACGGCAAGCCGCTCGCCGACGACGCGAAACCACTGGTCTCGCGCTCGTTCGCGGCGTCGAGCGAACATCGCGCCGGTGCGCGGGCTCGCGACGCCGTCGTCCCGATCGTCGCGCTGCTGGTCGTCACGTTCGCGGCGATGGCACTGCACGGGCTCTACGAGAACGGTGCGCTGGCCCTGCCGGACGGCCTCGGCGTCGGCGAGTCGATCCGTTTCGTCCTCGGCAACGGCGAGCCCGTCTGGTCGCTGTTCCTCGGCTCCTCCGTCGCGGCAGCGGCAGCGGGACTGATGCCGCTGGTGCGCGGGGCGACGACGCCGATCGAGTTGGCGAACACAGCCGCGCGTGCCGCAGTCGCGCTGCTGCCCGGCATCGGCATCCTGATCTTCGCCTGGTGCCTCGGCCACGCGAGCCGCGACGACCTGCAGACCGGTCCGTTCCTCGCGGCGTCCGTCGGCCACGCCCTCGACCCGACGTTGCTGCCCGTCACGCTGTTCCTGCTCGCCGCCGGCATCTCGTTCGCGACCGGCACGTCGTGGGGAACGATGGCGATCCTGCTGCCGAACGTCGTCGTCCTCGCCCACGCGCTCGGCGAGACCGCGCCGGCGATCGGCGGCGCGATGCTCGTCGTGCTGACGGTCGGCGCCGTTCTCGACGGGTCGATCTTCGGCGACCACTGTTCGCCGATCAGCGACACGACCGTGCTGGCGTCGGTCGGCAGCGGCAGCGACCACCTGCATCACGTTCGCACGCAGTTGCCGTACGCCTTCGTCGGAATGGCGGCGGCCATCGTGTTCGGCTACCTGCCGGCGACGTTGCTCGGACCGCAGTGGTGGCCGGTCACGCTGCTGGCGGGTTGCGCGGCGCTCGCTCTGTTCCTGCGGTGGTTCGGGCGCGATCCGACGGCAGCGCTCGATCAGTCGCCGAAGTGAGCGAGCCAGGCCGCGACGCGCGGGTCGTCCCGCTGTCCGCGTTCGACGAGGTGCGCGACCCACAGCCGCGCACGCAGCGGTCGTGTCGTCGCCGCGGCGACGAGGGCCTCGTCGACCGACGGAGCGACCGGCTCGACCTCCGACAGCGGAACGGTCGGGAACGTGACGCCGCCGTCGTCCGCGACCCGGACCGTCGCTTCGTCGGCGCGGACCGACTGCAACCGACCGTCGCGCACTCGCTCACCGAAGACGACGCGGACGGCGCGGCCGTTCGTCAGCGGCGCCGGGCTCGGCGGCGGCGGCGCACCCGCGACCGCGGCGTCGTGAAGCCGCGGCCAACCGCGCGCCGTGCATGCGGC
>JAEYTU010000496.1 GCA_023433825.1 Planctomycetota bacterium | reverse complement strand
ATCCCTGTGTCCGCCGCGGCCAGCGCCGCGACCTTCGCGCGGACCATCGCGCGATACCGGACCAGCGGCGGCAGCAGCGTGCGCTGCGCGTCGTCGCCGCTCTCGGCGACATAGGCGTCGACGTAGGCGTCGCCGAGTGCGCGCCGCTCGCGATAGCGGAGATCCATGACGAGGAACGCGTTCTCGGTCGCCGTGTCGCCGCAGCGCAGCGCCATGTCGAACTCCAGGCAGTCGTAGATCGCGATCGGCGTCGTCATGCAGATGTTGCGCGCGTGCAGGTCGCCATGGCCCTCGACGACGTGGCCGTCGTCGCGCCGTCGCAGCAACGCCGGCAGCAGTGCCGCGAAGTCGGCGTCGGTGCGCCGCGCGAGCTTCTCGTGCAGCACCGCGTCGAACACGTTCGGGACGAACCGCTTCGTCTCGGTGAAGTTCGCCGCCGCGAACTCGGCGAGCCGCCGCGGGTCGCCGGCGCGCGCGACGTCTTGGCTGCGCGGCAGGACGCGGTGGAACTTCGCCATCTGCACGCCGATCGCCGCGACGTCCGCCGCGGTCACCGCGTCGTGCCGCAGCATCTCGTCGAGCATCCGCGCCGCCGGCAGCCGCCGCATGACGACGGCGACGTCGACGACCGTTCCACCGCTCGGCGCTTCGACTCCCGCCGGCCCGTCGTCGGTCCCACCGCGGAACGTCAGCCGACCGTCGTCGAACTCGACCAACTCGGCGACGCCGTGATAGACGAGCGGGCACAGTCGGCGATTCAGCCGCACTTCCTCGGCGCAGAAGTGCCGCCGCAGAGCGAGCGTCGAGAAGTCGACGAACGGCAGCTTGACCGCCTTCTTCCGCTTGTAGACGAGGTCGCCCGCCAGCGAGACGACCGAGATGTGCGTCTGCACGATCTCGACGTTCGCGTCCGGGGCGAGCCCCGGGTAGCAGGCCGGATCGGCGAGTCGCTCGATCAGGTGAACATCGCGAGCCATTCCGCCTCGTTGCGTGGCTTGAACACGGCGTTCGTCGACCGCGTCTTGCCCATCGAGAGGTGCGGCTGCGGCGCGTACTTGTGCCCCGGGTACAGCACGGCGTCGTCGGGGACCTTCGCCAGCTTCTGCGTCAGACTCAGGTACAGCTCGCGCGGATCGCCGCCCGGCAGGTCGGTGCGGCCGCAGCCCTGCAAGAACAGCGTGTCGCCGGCGACGAGGCGGCCCTCGACGAGGAAGCACTGGCTTCCCGGCGTGTGGCCCGGCGTGTGGATCAGTTCGATGTCGATCGCGACGACCGTCACGCGATCGCCGCTGTCGTGCAGCGCGAGATCGCTGTCCGAGACGCCGGTCACGCGACGGACCCACGGGGCCTCGGCGCGCTGGACGTGGATCTTCATTCCCTGCAGGTCGAGCAACTCGCGAATGCCTTCGAGCCGATGCCCGAACAGATCGCCGCCGACGTGGTCCTGGTGGTAGTGGGTCGCCATCGCACCGACGAGCCGCATGTCGTCGCGCGTCGCGATCGCGTGCAGGTCGGCGACGGCGTAGCACGGATCGACGACGACGGCCTCGCGCGTCGTGCGATCCCCGATCAGGTAGACGAAGTTCGCCATCTGCGTGGCGATCGGGTCGCCCGCCGCGAAGTCGCGGCCGGCCAGTAGTTGGCGGAAGTAGATTCGATCCTCGTTCATGCGGCGGGCATCCTACGTCGCCGTGCGCCATGCCACCTCCGCGGCCGGTCCGACCGGCGAACGTCGTCGACGACTCCGTCCCTCCGTCTGCGTCGCCGCCGCCTGCGCGACGCTGCTGCTCACACTGCTGCCGACGCTGCTCGGCGCGTGCGGCGCACGGCCCGCGCTCGTGCTCGACGGCGACCGCGACGCGCAATCGCTGCACGAACTGCTCGGCTCGGTCGGCGCCGAGCTGCGGCCGCTGCCGCGCACGCCGCTCGACGTCGAGGCGCTCGAAGGGGCCGACGTCGTCGTCGTCTATCGCGCGTCGCCGACGGCCGCGATCGACGCGCAGACCGGCACGGCGTTGCGCGCATTCGTCCAGCGCGGCGGCGCGCTGCTGCTGATCGGCTACGCGGCGCGGCTCGCGCACGAGATCGACCTCGAACCGGAAGCGCCCGATCGAATCGAACGGCTGCGCCACGGCGTCGACGCGACGACGTTGCTCGGTCGGATGACGTTCGGGTTCCGTCGTGTCCGCGACGACCTGCCGGAGCTGACCGACGGCCTCGTCACGGCGCGGCCCGGTCACGTCACGCCGATGCTCGGCGGCGGCGATCTGCCGCAGGTGCAGACCTGTCTGTGGGAACGCGTCGCGCCGCGGCGCGGCAACGTGATCGGGCGGATGACGTCGGTCCGCGACGGCCGCATCGAGGAGACCGACGCCGCAGTTCTCGTTCACTGGACCGACGGTGCCGGGCAGGTCCTCCCCTATGGCCAGGTCCCCGAGCCTTGGCGCGACGCAGACGAGAACGCGACGAACGCGCAGCGCTTCGTTCGCCAGGCCGTCGCCGTGCTGGCCGCCGGCAATCCGTCGCCGCGCGTCGTGCTGTGCGCCAAACCCGAACGCGCGCAACCGCGCTCCGCGCTGCCGCCGACGCCGGTTCGACTGCCGCCGTCGGTCACGCCGGCGCCGGACTTCGGCTTCGAAGTCGCGCTGAATCACCTGTCGCCGACGCGCGTTCCGCTGACCGCAGAACGTGTCCTGCAGGACGCGATCGTCACTGGCGGGCGTGCCGGCGCGAGCTTCGTCACACTGCGTGCGACCGACAGCGAGCGCGGGCATCCGTTCGGTTGGAGTCGCACCGATCCGCTCGCGCGACCGGCCGGCTATCTCGGCGACGACTTCTGGAACGGCTGGTCCGTGCAACAGGTCCAAGCGCTCGCGCGTGCCGCGCACGAACGTGGCCAACTCGTCGGGCTGACGCTCGACCCGCTGCCGGTGCGCGGCGGCACGGCCGTCGAACAACTCGCCGCGTTGAAGTGGTTCGCGCGCGAACTCGCCGACGCGCGGCGCCTCGGCGACGGCGCCGTCGACGCGTTCGTCGTTCCGCAGTGGGTGCGCGATCCGGTCGGCTACGCGTCGCCGCTCGTTCGTCAGTACCAGCCGCACGCGAAACTGCTCGCCGCGCGGCTCGCACCGACGCCGGGGTTCACGTCGATGCTCGACGCAGGCCTCGGGCGACCGCACGGGTTGAATGCGACCGGCGTCTCCGACCGGTTTCGCGGCGTCTTCGCGCCCGACGAGTTCGGCTCGCTGGTCGTCGACGTCTCGACGCGGCGTCCGTCGCCGGCCGTCTGGGGGCGCGACGTCGTCGGTGGCGGCAATCACGGCGACTGGATCGTCACGCAGGTGCAGGACTTCTTCCGGCGGCGCGCCGGCAGCGATGGCACGCTCGTGTTCCGTTCGCTGCACCACGACCTCACGTCGGCGGAGTCGCTGCGCTACGCGTTCGGTCTCGGACTCGATCCGCTGCGCAGCGCCGTCGCCGCACGCCACTGGGCGACCGGCAAGGGCGGGTGGCGCGATCTCGTCGCCGGATTCGTCGACGACGTGCAGGCCGGCTTCGGCGCCGAGTCGCCGCTGCCGGCCGACACGCCGTTCCTGCAGAACAACCACTTCCGCCTGCACGGCAGCGCCGGCTCGCTGTGGTTCGACCCGGCGTCGCACGCGTGGTTCCGCGCCGGCGACCCGGCGACCCTCGTCGCGGCGGATCGATTCGTCGTGACCGAGGTCCGCGGCGCGCGACTGCGGACCGATCCCGACCGTTGGACGCGGCTCGATCTGCTCGGCGGCGGTCCGCGCCGCGAAGGCGGCTTCGGCGCCGTCGTCGCGATCCCGGTCGAGGAACTCGGCGCCGGCCGGTTCCCGGCGCTTCTGGCGCTGGAGGCCGTCCCGCGTTGGCCGCGCAAGGTCGAGCTGACGATCCAACCGCCGCTCGGGCTCTACGAACTCGACCTGTCGCTGCGCGGCGTCGAGAGCCAGGGCGTCGTCGAGGTCCGCCGCGACGGCGAACTGCTGCACCAGTTCCCGTTCGCCGCCGGCCGCGGCAGCCAGCGGTTCACGGCGGCGTTCCCAGTCGGGGAGGCGAGCGCGCGCACGCTGTCGATCGAGGTCGTCGACGGCGGCGCCGTCGCGATCGAAGTATTCCAGTTGCTTCGCCGCGGCGAGCTCGGCGCCGAGGTGCGGATCGCCGAGGCCTGCGGCCATCGCGCCGTGATCGAGGAGGTCACCGGCTCGCCGTACTTCCGCGAACGCTCGCGCTGGATCACGCACGCCGACCTGCCGGGCTTCCTGTGGGTCGTCGACTACGGCGAGCTCGATCGCCAGTTGACGGTGCTGCGGCGGTTCTCGCTGACCGGCTACGACGGGCCGACGCGCGGCGGGCGCGACGGCGAGCGGACCGAACCGTTCGTGCTGCGGCCGACGCGCGCCGGTCTGCCACCGCTCGCTGTCGTGCCGATCGAGTTGCCGCGCTACCACCACTTCACGTGGAGCGACGGGCAGCTCGCGATGGTCGGCCGGCCGCGCGCGTTCCAGCGCTGCGTCGTCGGGTTCTTCTGGTTGCGCGAACACGACGAAGCGGCGCTGCCGCTGCTGCGCGAGGCGTTCGCCGAGATGGTCGTGCCGCCCGATCTCGCGCTCGACGGCGAAGGCCGCGCGCGCGCGGCGCCGCTCGCGCTGCCGTGGCCCCGCGTGTTCCGGATCGCGCGCGACGTCGTGTCGCCGTACCTCGTCTCCGAACGCGGCGGGTTCGTGCATCGCGGCGCGCAGATCGCCGCGGATCGCTCGGACCTCGTCTGCGTCCACGCGGCCGCCGGCCAGGCCGTCGAGATCGTCGCGTCGACGCCGCTCGTGACGCGTCCGGGGCCGGGGTCGCTGCATCGGATCGTGCTCGTCGATCCGGCGCCGACGTCGGCGACGGTCGTCGTCGAGCGCGCGACGGAAGGCGGTCCGCCGCCGAGCGTGACGATGGCCGAGGCGTTCGACGACGTTCTGCTCGACGGTCGGCAATGGCGGTGCTTCGACGGACGGACCGTGCACTTG
>JAEYTU010000483.1 GCA_023433825.1 Planctomycetota bacterium | reverse complement strand
CGTCGGCCCAGACCAGCACGGTGCCGAACGCGGGGATCGCGAAGTTCGCCGGAATCCTGAACTTCGGCCGCGCGAGGTCGTCGGACAGCCACATGCCGCCGATGTTCACGGCGACGTTCGAGTCGTTGTAGAGCTCGATCCAGTCCTCGTGCTGATTGTTCTCGTCGACGATGCCCGTCACGTTCTGCGCGACGAACTCGTTGATCCGAATCGGCGACGTTCCGCGCGGCCATTGCACGAAGAACTGCGCCGAACGGTGTTCGGCCGTCGACGGCAGAAACGTCGCGAGTCCTGCGGCGGTCCGCGCCTCGACGAAGTAGTCGACGATCGATCCAGGTGTCTGCGCGGGGAGGATTGCGCCGAAGACGCCGTCGTTCGCAGCGCCGTCGCCGTTCATGCCGTCGTCGAACATCGGCGTCGACGCGAACGGACCGATGCGCCGCCACCACAGCCGCACGTTGTTCGCGTGCGACGACGCGGCGACGGTGACCGTGACGCTCTGGGTCGGATTCGGCGCCGTCGGCGTGTGCGCGAGATTCGTCAGTGCCGTGCGCGGCTGATTTAGGTCCGCGTGATTGCGAAGGAACGTCTCGCGATTCTGGATCATCGGCCGCAAGCCGACCAACGAGCGCCCGCCGATCACGACCGTGGTGTTCAGATTGTCGATGAACTGCTGCGTCGTGTAGATCTTCTTCGTGTCCGCGGCGACGTCGGGTGCGAGTCGCGCGTGGAACTGCGTGACCATCGGACCGAGCACGCCCCAGTTGAACGTCTCCTCGACGATCGACCGATAGTGCGCGCGGTACCGCTCACGCCATTCGGGCACGACGAACGTCTTCGTGAACGCCGGCCGCGTCGACAGCGTCGTGTTGTACCAGGGGCTCAGCGACGTGCTCTCCGCCAACGACTCGTTGACGTCGAACGGGAACATGTGGAAGTCCCCGTGCACCGGATCGTGATAGAGGAAGTGGTCCTTCCCGCTGCCGAGATAGCTGTCGGTCTGCGTCACGATGTTCATGACCGACGCATACCGATAGAAGCTGTCGACACTGAACTCGGCCGGAAGCAGGGATTGGATCTGCCCCGACGGCGTGTTGTTCAGCACGTTGATCATCTGCATCAGATCCGTGCCGTCGCCCTGCTTCGCCTGATACGCGGACAGGTAGCTCGACACCGTCGAGCCGAGCCACGTCAGCGCCGTGCGTCCGTTCGCGAACGATCCCGACGTCGGGAACCCGCGATAGCGGTTGCCGTCGTTCGACCGGAACCACTCACGCATCATGTCCTTGTTCGGCTGCTGGACGTTGATGTAGATGCCCCAGTAGACGCCGTTCAGGTGCAGCCGCACGAAGTTCGCCTTCGGCGCCGGTCCGTGGCGACGCATGATCCAGTAGGTCAGGAACTCGCGCAGGAACGTCGGGTCGTGGAACCCGTTGTTCAGTGTTCAGGTTCAGGTGCTCGTAGCCGTAGAGGTCCTGACCGGGCACGTAGGCGTCGGTCTCGATGTTGAAGCTCTTCTTCTCCGACCCCGGCGGCAGCTGCGTGTACGAGGTGTTGCCGCGGAACCGCACGCCGACCGTCGGATAGACGACCCCGTCGACGCGCATGTCGGCCGGGATGTTGATCTCCGGGCCGTAGTTGTTCAGCAGCAGCTGCCACCAGTTCGGCTGCGCGAAGGTCAGATGGACCTCTCGGATGACATCGACGTCGTAGAGGTCGGGAGCCTGCGCGGTGGTGCACGGCGCAATGCAGACCGCGAGCAACGCGGACAGCAGGGGGATCTTCATGGTGAGACTCGATGTGCACGAGCGAAGGACTCGTGCCGGCGGGGCGTGAGGCGCGGGAACAGTAGTGTGAAGATCCGATCAAGGAACGGTGAGGCAGCCGCCGCACCACCTGTTGCGAATCCCTTACCTGTCCGCGATCCGGCGCCTCCGCGCCCGTCCGACCGCCCCCGGTCGGTCAGCGCAGTTCGATCACCATCGCGCTCCCGATCGTCACCGTTCCGGTGTCCGGCGGTGGGATCGGCGACTGCGGCGGCGGTCGCATCTGGCCGCGGGCCCAGAGCCTTGCGACGGCCAGCGGTCCGCAGACGCGCGACGAGAGCCCCCGCGACATCGAGAAGAACAGCAGGTTCGCACCGAGGTCGAACGCCGTCGCCTGGGCATGCAGTGCACTTCCGACCACGTGCCGTCCGGGAGGGATCGGAATCGTGATGCGGCCGACGCCGGCCGTGTCCGAGACGCCGGTGAACACCTGCCGGATCTCGGTGTTCAACCAGCAGTCGGGCGCACCGATCGACGTCATGTCGAACGGCAGCGGGATCCCCTGCCAGACACCCCCGGGCTGCGTGCCGAGGATCACGCCGAAAGCGCCTTCCCGCGGAACCTCGCGCACTTCCCACGTCAGATTGCCGCCGGCCTGGATCGACGCATTCGAAGTCAGCGTCAATCCGGCGCGTGGCGACGACAGACTCGTCACGCAACGCGGACCCTGATTGCCGAACGGCGTCGGCGACGACGAGCACAGCAGCGGCGTGTCGATCCAGTAGTCACCGGCCGGCATAAGGTCGATGCGGAAGTCGACGACGAGCGTGCTCGGTCGCGCTCCCTGCTCGCGCACTGGCGTCAGGTCGTAGAAGGTCGGCCGGTCGAACGGGAAGACGACGTCGAACGGCCGCGGACCGTTCGGCATCCGCACTTGCTCGGGCAATGCGATCCGGCCGCCGCCGACCGTCGCCCGAACGTCGATGCCATGGTTGTCGTCGAAGCGTGCTCGCGGCTGCGTCGCGGAGACCGTCGACGTCGACAGGTACAGCGACATGTAGAGCGTCTGCTTCGCCGCCATGTAGTCCTGTGGCGGTGTCGTCGAGTGATCCGCGCGCACGGCGAGCGCCTGGACGAACGTCGGCCCGCGGAAGTCGAACTCCGACGGGTCGTAGAGGCACATGAACCGCACGGGACCGTCGACGCCGAACGGCAGGATCGACGAACTGACGCCTTCGACGCCGGCCATGGAACGTGGGACGACGTAGCTCTGAGCGGCGGGTGAAGCCGCCAGTGCGAGGGCAAGCGGAAACAGCCGAAGGTGCGCGTTCATGGGGATCTCCGGGCGCGCCATCGACCATGCGCGCGCGCGATCTTGATCCCGATCGCGTCGCCGCCGCGTTCGCCGCGCACGTCCCGTTCCGGGAGCAGTGCCTCAAGCCGAGTGTGCAGGGAACCGACAATCCCGCCGACTTGCACGTCGCGGCGCAAACGACTCGTCGCGTCCTTCGACTCCACACCGCGTGTCTCGCATGAGAATCGAACAGATCACGGCGCCGATCCCGGACCAGACTCCTCAGCAACGCTATGCGTCGCTCCATCGTGCGGTCGAGAAGGGCCTCGCGTCGGAGGGCACCTGGATCGAACTCGCCAAGGTGTGCGCGGAGATCGGTCTCTTCGAAGAGGCGAAGAGCGCGTTCGAGAAGGTCACGACCTCGACCGAACGGACCCACGTGCGCATGCACCTCGTTCGTCGCGGGGTCCTTCCTCCGGAGGCCGACGAGAGCACACCGGCAGACCGGTACGTGACGATGGACCTGGCGCCGACGTTCCGCGAGGAAGTGATCGACGCGTGCCGGTTCCTGTTCGTCGACCACATGCCGCTGACGGTCATCGTCGCGACGATGTCGTTTCCGCTCGTCGTCGGCCTCGGCGGCTTCCTGACCGCGAGCAGCAACATGCTGCTGTTCTCGGCGATCGCGCTCGTACCGGGCCTGACGGTGATCGGGATGGTCGGCGCGTTGAGTCGTCGGATCATGCAGGAGTCGAGTCACGGCATCGACGACGCGCCGCGCATCCCGGACGTCGTCACGCTGTTCCGCGAAGGCGCGCGCTTCCTGACCGACGCGCTGCTCCTCGCCGTCCTGTTCCTCGGCCCGGCGATCGCGATGTTCCTGACGAACGCTCCGCTCGGCGCTTCGATCGCCGCTGCGCTGCTCGGCGCGTTGCTGATGCCGATGGCGATGGTCATTCGGCAGGTCACGAACGACTGGCGCACGCTGTCGCCGAACGTGCTGTTCCGCGCGATCGTCAAGGGCGGCAAGCCGTACTTCGCGGCGTCGGCGCTCGGCGCGGGCATCTTCTTGCCGGCGGCGACGGCGTTCGCACTGACGTTCGGCTCGCAGCCGTATCTGCAGGTCTCGGTCGTCGGCCCACTGATGGTCGCGCCGCTGTTCGTCATGGCGCGACTGCTCGGTCGCGTGTTCGCGACGCGGCGTGACGAGCTCGCACTCGTCATCGCGACGAACGTCGTCGCCGCGCGGACGACGTCGCGGAAGCCTCTGCAGCCGCGACGCACGACCTCCGCACCGCAGGCGAAGCCGGCGCGCCCGAAGCTGTCGGCGCCGAGTCACCCAGAAGCCGGACACCAGGCGGCGCATCCCACCACTCGTCCGGCGACGGCCGCGACTCGTCCGCAGGTCACGCAGCGCGCGCCGGTGCCGGTCATGGCCGGCGCCGCGACGGAGACGCACCCGGCCGCGACCTCGCAGCACGCGATGTCGAGCCGCACGAGCCCGGCCGCGCCGACGCGACCGACACCGACCGGATTGCGCACGACGCCGCAGTCGACGTCGATGCCGCAGACGCCGAACGGCGCTTCGTTGCCCGGCGCGGCGATGGTCGGCGACCCGATTCCCGACCTGACGAAGATGCCCGGCTTCAACGTCGTCACCGGCAAGGATCGCGAACGTGCCGGCGCGGCGGCGCAGACGCGCGCGACGCCGACCCGTTCGCCCGCGGTCGGCAAGCCGGCCGCGAAGCGTCCGGCGACGGCGCCGACCGACGCCGCGCGTTCGGGCGTCCGTCCGGCCGTGCAACCGCAACGGAAGTCGGCGCCGCAGCAGCGTCCGCCTCAGCGCTGAACGTCGACGGCCGCGCGTCGGTCGCGGGGTGGTCGGCCGCAGCTGCCGACGTATCGTCCGCCGCCATGCATCGATTCGCGGCGCTGATCACGGCCACGTTCGCCGGCCTCCTGACGACCGCGGCGCCGCGCGCGCAGGACACCGCCGCGCCGGCCGGCGAGGCGATCCCCGAGCTTCGCGCGGCACTCGACGCGTTGCTCGGCGATCCGGTGTTCGACGGCGGGCGCGTCGGCGTCCACGTGCGCGACCTGCGCGACGGCCGCGTCCTGAGTCGCCACCAAGACCGCAGCGGGTTCATGCCCGCGTCGAACATGAAGCTGATCGCAGTGGCGACGGCGCTCGACGCACTCGGCCCCGAGTTCCGGTTCGTGACGACGCTGCGCGTGCGCGGACGGATCGAAGCCGGAGTCCTGCGCGGGGATCTGTTGCTGGTCGGCGACGGCGATCCGACGTTCGGCGGCCGCCACGAACGCGCGACGACGGACGTGCTCGATCGCCTCGTCGCGAAGTTCGTCGCCGCGACCGGAGTCACGACGATCACCGGCGAAGTGCTCGCCGTCGCCGGCGCGCAGCGGGACTCGGGACTCGGACGCGGCTGGGCGTGGGACTACGCGAGCGAGGGGTACGCGGCGCCGTTCGGCGGACTGTGCTTCGCCGAGAACGTGCTCCGTGTGACCTTCGCGCCGTCGAAGCGCGATGGTCTGCCGACCGCCACGATCCGGCCCGAGCCGCCGGCATTCGACGTCGACGTCTGCGCGACGAACACCCGGCCGGGCGAAGCGGACCGGATGAACGCGATCCTCTCGGCCGACGGCGCGAAGCTGACCGTCGGCGGAGCGATCGCGAAGGACGCCGAGCCGCGGGTCGCGACGCTCGCGATCCGCGATCCGATCGCCGTAGCCGCGCGGTCGCTGCGCGCACGTCTCGCGGCTGCCGGCGTCGCCGTGCAGGGAAAGGCCGGCGCTGGCACCGGCACCGCGCAGGTCGTCGTCGCGAGCGAGCCGTCGCCACCGCTGCACCGGATCGTCACGACGTTGAACAAGGTCAGTCAGAACCTCTATGCCGAACAGGTGCTGCGCCACGCGGCGCGCGCCGCCGGTGCTTCCGGGACGTCGGCGCCGTCGGACACCCAAGTCGACCTCGCCGCCGGTGTCCGAACCGCCGAGGCGATGCTGACGCGGCTCGGCGTCGACGTGCGTGGTCTGCGAATCGCCGACGGATCCGGGCTGTCGCGATTGAACCTCGCGCGGCCAGTCCAGATCGCCGACCTGCTGGCCGCGATGCACACGCATCGCCACGGCGAAGTGTTCCTCGCGTCGCTCCCGGTCGCCGGCATCGACGGCACGTTGCGTGGACGCTTCACGACCGGACCCGCCGCGGCGCGCGTCCGGGCGAAGTCCGGCTACATCGCGCGCGTCGTCGCGTTGTCCGGCTATGTCCCGCGTCCCGATCCGAGTGCGCCGCCGATCGTCTTCGCGATCCTGACGAACGACTTCGTCGGCGACGACGTCGCCGCGAGAGCCGCCGTCGACCGCTTCGTCCAAGCGCTCGCCCAGCACGCCGGCTGGAACTGAATCGCCGTCCCCATGCGCACGACTCGTCGGTCACCGTTCGTCTGTCTGCTCCTGCTCGTCGCGCCGCTGACGGCGCAATCCCCGGCCCCGGAGCCGAGTGACTACGAAGGCGCGCTGCGCTGGCGTTCCGTCGGTCCGTCGCGCGGCGGTCGCGTCGCGGCCGTCTGCGGCGTGCGCGGCGAGCCGGGGACCGCATACATGGGCGCTGCCGGCGGTGGCGTCTTCAAGACGATCGACGGCGGCGCGAGCTGGACGAACGTCTCCGACGGATTCTTCGGCGGTTCGATCGGGGCCGTCGCCGTCGCGCCGTCGGATCGCAACGTCGTGTTCGTCGGCGGTGGCGAGAAGACCGTGCGCGGCAATGTGTCGCACGGCGACGGCGTCTGGCGTTCCCGCGACGCAGGTCGAACGTGGGAGCACGTCGGTCTCGCCGACACGCATCACGTCCCACGGATCGTGATCCATCCGCGCGATCCCGACCGCGTCTTCGTCGCCGCACTCGGTCGCTTGCACGGCGACAACGACGAACGCGGCGTGTTCAAGACGACGGACGGTGGACTCACGTGGCAGAACGTCCTCTCGGTCGGACGCGACGTCGGCGTCGTCGACCTGTGCATGGCGCCGCAGGATCCGCGTGTCCTGTTCGCGACGACGTGGCGCGCGCGACGTTCGCCGCACGGCTTCACGAGCGGTGGCGACGGCTCGGGAATCTGGCGCAGCGACGACGGCGGGGACCACTGGGTCGAGCTGACGCGCGCCGAGGGACTGCCGCGCGGCACGCTCGGGATCATTGGCGTCGCGGTTTCGCCGGTCGACGCACGGCGCGTCTACGCGATCGTCGAGGCAGCCGACGGCGGCGTGTTCCGTTCCGACGACGGCGGCAAGCGCTGGCAACGCACGAACGACGCACCCGAGCTGCGTCAGCGCCCGTGGTACTACACGCGGATCTACGCCGACCCGGTCGATCCCGAGCGCGTCTACGTCGTCAACGTGCAGTTCTGGCGCAGCGACGACGGCGGCGCGACGTTCACCGCGATCCAAACGCCGCACGCAGACAACCACGACCTGTGGATCGATCCCGACGACCCGCGACGGATGGTCGAGGGCAACGACGGCGGCGCGTGTCTCTCGACCGACGGCGGGCGCACGTGGTCGCCGATCGACAATCAACCGACGGGGCAGTTCTACCGCGTCACGACCGACGACTCGTTCCCGTATCGGATCCTCGCCGCGCAGCAGGACTCGACGGCGATCCGGATCGGATCGCGCAGCGGGCGCTTCGAAGTGACCGCCGGTGGCGAGAGCGGTCATCTGTCCGTCGATCCGAAGGACGACGACGTCGTCTATGGCGGCTCCTACGGCGGCACGCTCGTGCGCCTGAACCATCGCACCGGCGAACGGCGCCGCGTCGATCCGTGGCCCGACAACCGGATGGGCCACGCCGCCGCCGACGTGCGCTACCGGTTCCAGTGGAACTTCCCGATCTTTCATTCGCGGCGTCCGCCGTACCGCCTCTACGCGGCGGCGAACGTCCTCTTCGCGTCGGACGACGAGGGGCAGAGTTGGCGCACCGTCAGTCCCGATCTGACGCGCGCCGACCCGGCGACGCTCGTCTCGTCGGGCGGCCCGATCACGCAGGACAACACCGGCGCCGAGTATCACGCGACGATCTTCGCGGCCTGCGAATCGCCGCACGACGCCGAGGTCCTCTGGTGCGGCAGCGACGACGGACTCGTCCACGTGACGCGCGACGGCGGCGGAACGTGGACGAACGTGACCCCGACCGACCTGCCGCAGCAGACGCGCGTCAACTCGATCGAGGCGCACCCGTTCGAACCCGGCGGTCTCTACGTCGCGGCGACGCGCTATCAGGTCGACGACTTCGAGCCCTACCTGTTCGCGACGGTCGACTACGGCCGAACGTGGCGACGGATCGACGCGTCGCTGCCGCGCGGCGCGTTCACGCGCGTCGTGCGCGCGGATCCGGTTCGGCGCGGATTGCTGTTCGCGGGCACCGAACGCGGTGTGCACGTGTCGTTCGACGACGGCGCCGCGTGGCGGCCGTTGCAGCTCGGGTTGCCGGTCGTCCCGGTGACCGACCTGACGATCAAGGACGGCGATCTGGTCGCGGCGACACAGGGGCGCGCGCTGTGGGTCCTCGACGATCTGACTCCGCTGCGTGAGATCGACGCGATCCCGGCGGACGCGGTCGTGCACCTTCACCCGCCGCGGTTGACGCTGCGTGGCGGTGACCCGCTGCGCGTGCCGTTCGTGCTGCGTGCGCTGCCGGCCGAGACCGAGATCGCGATCGAAGTTCACGAGCCCGGCGGCGCGATCGTGCGGCGGTTCTCGACGCGACCGAAAGCCGGCGAGGGTCGGCTCGACGTTCGGAAGGGCGCCAACCGGTTCGAGTTCGACCTGCGTCACCGCGACGCCGACGGGCTCGACGGACTCGTGATGTGGGCCGCGACGTTGCGCGGGCCGCTGCTCGCGCCGGGGTTCTACGAGGTTCGCCTCGTCGTCGGCGATCAGACGTGGACGCGGCCGTTCGAACTCGGTCGAAATCCGCGCAGTGCGGCGACGGTCGCGCAGCTGCGCGAGCAGACCGCGTTCCTGCTGGGGCTGCGCGACACGCTGTCCGAGGTGCACGCCGCGATTCGTCGCATTCGCGCCGTTCGTCCGCAGATCGAAGCCGTTCGCGCGCGCCTCGTCGGCGACGCGGCGGCTGCGCTGCGTGCGCAGTGCCTCGACATCGAACGCGCCCTGAACGACGTCGAGTCCGGATTGCACCAGCCGCGCATTCGAAGTTCGCAGGACGCGCTCAATCACCCGATCGGCCTGAACAATCGGATCGCCGCTCTCGCCGCCACGGCCGCCGTCGGCGACAACCGGCCGACCGCGCAGATGGCGGCCGTGCGCGACGCGCTGACGCTCTCGATCCGACCGCTGCTCGTCGTGCTCGACAAGACACTGACGGTCGACGTCGCTGCGCTGGAGGCCGCGTTGCGCGCGGCGGGGACACCGCACGTCGTCGTGCCGGCGCGGTGAGCGGGCAGCGGCGTGCCGTCTAAGCCGCCGGGCGCTGCAGCCGCGCGTAGGCCCACGACGCCGTCAGCAGGACGACGCCGAGCACGCCCGTCGCCAGGATGCGCAGCGCGACGTCGAGGCCGCTCAGGTCGTGGACGACGACCTTCAGCGCGACGAACCCGAACCCCCACAGTGCGGCCCAGCGCAGCGCCGGGAGCTTGCGACGGAAGCCTGCGACCAGGAGTCCGGCGGCGAACGCGAGGACGTACAGACTGACCGCGACCGAGCGCACGCCGAAGCTGCGATCGGCGACGAACTCGACCAGCTCCGCGAGCCCGCCGACGAATGCAGCGATCAGCGCGACGGCGGCCAGCATCACGCGGACACCGGATTCGGCATCGGGAACGATCCGGCGACCGACGGTGGCGGCCACGACGATGGCGGCGAACGCACCGAAGCGGACGTTCCACAGCAGCGTGTGCGGCCCGAGCTCGGCGGCGCCGGCCGGCGGTGCGGCGGCGGTCAGCACGGCGATCCCGAGCACGACGACGTTCGTCGTCATCGACAGGTACGTCAGGACGACGTCCCGCCGCAGTTCGCCGAGGAAGAGGCCGAGCGTCGCGAACGCGCACGCTCCTGCGA
>JAEYTU010000477.1 GCA_023433825.1 Planctomycetota bacterium | reverse complement strand
GTCGTGATCAGGATCGGATCGAACTGGCCGCTCCTCGCGAGCAGCACGTGGAGCAAGCGTGAATGCGAGCCGATCGGCAGGCGCGTGCGATCGCTTGTGAGCGGGGACCAAGTCGACACGCCCTCTTCCAGCACGACGCGCCCGTCGCCGTCGAAGTCGGTGTTCGCGAAGTGGGCGAACACGACGGTGCCCTCGGGCATTGGCGCGAGACCCTCGAACCGGAGTTCGACCTCCGACCACGGCGTGAACGTGACCTCGACCTCGCCGCGTGGGTCACGCAGTTCGACGAGTGCGCGATCGTGCCGTTGCACGACCAACCTGGCCCCCGCGCGCGGGACCAGCAGCGTGCACCGCCCGTCGACGAACCGGTACGCGTCGTTCGCCGCCGCCGGATCTCGTGGGATCGGGAACGCGAACGTCGGCACCGTCGTCGGCTCCGCCCGCAGCGTCACGACGTCGACCCGTTCGCGCAGATCGATCGCCCGCAGCCGCGGATCGCCGTTCGCAGGAGCCGGGACGTCGAAGAACGGGATCGTCACCACGGGCTCCGTGTACCCGCGCAGTCCGACGGTCAGCGTGTACCGGCCGGGCGCTACGGCTGGCCAGACGATCTCGCGTCGCGCGACGATGCCGTTCTCCGGCGGCAACCGATGCGCCACGCCCACCACCGTCGCTCCGCTCGCATCGCGCAGGACACCGCGGACATCGTCGGCGTCTGGTGGCGCGTTCGACGGCAACCACACCGTCGCCGACAGCGGCGCGCCGGTTCGCACGCGGACCACGACGTCGCGCGCGCCCGGCGTGAATTCGATCGGTTCGATCGGCAGGTGGCGCGTGCCGATCACACGCAGTCGGTAGCGACCAGGGGGCGCGTTTCCGAGGAATGCGAATCGACCGTCTGCGTCCTGCCGACGCGCGAGCCACTGCAACTCGAGCCATTCGTCGTCGAACTCGTGTTCGCGTTGCGCGACATGGGACTCGACACGGCATCCCACTTCGAATGGCGCGACACCGGCGTCGAACACGAACCGTCCGGCGACGACCGTCGGCGGCGGCGTCAGGCGCAGCTCCCCGAGATCCGTGACCTGCGTCGGCAGTGCACGCGGTGCGACGTCGTGCATGCGGACGCTGTCGATCGACGTCCCGACCGAGAGGGTCATGCGCTCCAGCGTGAGCTCGTCGGTGGAGTAGGCACTCATCACGAACGCGACTCGGCCGTCGTCGTCGGTCCTCAGCGCCGACACCTCGTCGCCCACTCCACGGCGATGCCGGATCGAGCTTCGGGCCGACACATCCACACTCGAGAGAGCCGCGCCGCGCTCGTCGACGACTCGACCGAGAAGCACGATCTCGTCGCCGGTGTGCGCGAACTCATGGCGGACCACTTCACCGTCGTTGGTCGGACCTGCGAACGGCGCCGACGCCGCTGCCGCGACGACGACGAACTGCTCGCCGAGCGGCACGGCGCGAAACCACGTCCAGCCGTCGGCGTCCGCATCGCGTTGGTGCGCGTACTCGTGCAGGTCGCGATTGACGGCATCCTTCGCCAGACGTAGGCCCAACTGTCTCGGCACCAGCGCACGCCCACCGACGACGCGCCGCACCGCGATCGTCCCGACCGGAGGCAAGCGCAGCTCCACCGGCGCGGTCGGCAGCGCACGCGGATCGAGGTCGGCGAACACGTGCTCGAGACCGGGACTCGCGACGCTGATCCGCCAGACCGCCTCGTCGTGCAGCGGCGTGCGCGGACGCTGGTACTGCACGTGCAACCACGGAACGACGCCGTCGGGTGCTCGTGAGAGCCTCGGCCTCGCGAACGACGACGGATGCCGGCGCGCACCGTCGGGCCCCAGCTCGGTGAAGTTCGTCGCAACGCCGATCGCCGGTGCGCCGCTCGCGTCGACGATGCGCACGACGAAGCCGAAGTCCGGCGCGAGCGCGAGCCGGTGGCGCGTCGGCGGGCCTTCGGCGCTCGGGCTGCACCACGTCATGTCGTAGAGATCGCCGCTGCGCGCGTGGACCGTCGTTCCGCGCGGGCCGCGGTGCACGCGCGCGACGCCGTCGGCACCGGTGCGCGTCGCTCCACCGAACGTCCGCGCGCGGAGTTCGGCGTCGTAGGCCAGTCGACCGCGTTCGTCCTCCGGCATCGCATCGACGCGCGCGCGCGCCGAGCCGTCGTCGAAGACGACCTCGACATCGCCCTGCGGCGTGCCGGTCGCGGCGTCGACGACGAGGATGTCGAGCGGCGGCGCGTCGACCATCGGTGTCGAAGCCGTCGCCTCGGTTCGCGACGTGTGCACCGATTCGTGCGGCAGCGCGATGTCGCTCGTCGCGTCGGCGTGGCCCGCGATCGACACCGGCGTCGGCTCGGTGGTCGTCGACGGGGCGAGGCCCTCGTCCGAACGCGACCACAGCGTCAGACCGACGGCGAACGCCAGCAGGACGCCGAGCACGACGACGACGTGAGAACTCCTCATCGATCCTTCTCGACCGGTGCGTCCGCGCGAAGCTCGGCGATCGCACGTGCGAGCGCGTCCGGCGGAACGCGGACGACGAGGGGTTGCGCCGACGGCGCGAGCGTCGGCGTCGCGCACGCGATTCGTGCCGATGCATCACGGTCGGCGTCGTACAGCCACAGGGTCCACGACCGCGCGCGTTCTCCGACCGGCAGGCGCATTCGGCCGTTCTCGACTTGGTGACGGAACGCTGGCGCGAGCAGCAGTTCGTCGAGGTCCCCGCCGGTCGCCTGAAACGTCCACCTCCGCCCCGACGTCGCCGACAGCCGTTCGCTCTTCGCAACGACGACGAACGGCGACGGCACGGCATCGAGCCCCTCGACGACGATCTCGACCTCCGGCCACCTTTGGAGCGCGATCTCGACGCTGCCACGCGCACCGCGCAGGGTGACCGGCTGCCGTCCGAACTTGGCGATCACGAGGTCGACGCCGCCGCGCGGGATCACCAGATCGACGCCGTCGTCGCCCTCCGTGGACCCGCGCCATTCGCGGTCGGAGTCCTGCGGCAGCAAGAACACGATCGGCCCCGTCGGCAGATCG
>JAEYTU010000688.1 GCA_023433825.1 Planctomycetota bacterium | reverse complement strand
TTCGACGAGTCTGGCGAGCGCCTGCGCGTCCCCACCGTGCCAGAGGCCGAGCAGTTGCTCGGTCGGTTCCGGGTCGGGGACGAGGGACATGGCGGGCATTCGACCGCCCGGAGGGATCGTCGCAAGTCGGCGGAAAGCGGCGGCGGAAGGCATCGCGTCACGGAGCGGGGGACCCGCGCGAACCACACACGAACGCGCGCGCCGCCGCCGCGCGTCAGCGGCTCCGAATCCGGACCCAGCTGCCGTCGAGGACCCCGTTCGCGTCGAGCGTTCCGCGCGCCCAGACCCGTTCGCCGACGAAGACCTGGTCGAGGGTGATCGAGACGCGCCGGTCGTCCTGACGGAACAGGTTCGTGCCGGCGCCGATCCGGACGACGAGGCTCTGGACGCGGCGCCCGCCGACGACGAGCGGGTCGTCGCGGCGCTGAACCATCGTCAGCGTTCCGGCGATGCGGTCGACGGCGCCGACCTGACCCTCGATCTCCGGGTGCGAGTGGCCGGACGAGTCGCTCTCGATCTCGACCTCCTTGGCGGGGATCGGGTCGGCCGCGAACGGCCCGTTCCACTCGATCTCGACCCACTGCCCGACGGCGATCGCGCTGATCGGCAACGACAGGTGGCTGTTGCCGCTGCGGTAGATCCGCGCGAGTCCGGCGTCGACCGTGCGCGGCGAAAGGACACCGCCAGGACTGCCACCGCGAACGATCGACAGCGGCTGCACCGTGAACTGGGTCCCGACCGGCGCGGTCTCGACGCGGGCGTAGATCTTGTTCTCGCCTGAGTTGCCGCTGCCGCCGATCCGCAGCTCGCCGAACTGCACGGTCAGCGTGCGGTCGGCGGCGACGGTGCCGCGAACGCGCAGCTTCGCGCCGTTGCGGACCATCGCGAAGAACTCGGCGTTGGACAGCAATCGGTACTGGTCGTGCAGCGTCAGCACGGCGTTCGGCGCCAGGACGACGCGGAACGTGACCGGCCCGTGCCGCGGCGTCGGGATCGCCGTCAGCGACTCGGTCTGCGCGTCGACGCCGACGACGACGAGTTCGAGGTACGAGAACGACGAGTCGTCCCCGCGTCGCATCCAGAAGTCGGGCACCCACTTCTCGCGGTTGCCGGACGCCTCGAAGCGGACGCCGCCGCGGTGACCGACGTGGAACCAGTCGTCCGAACCGCGCGAGCGGCGGAACGGTGACTCGAACTCGACGCGGACGACGTTCGGCATCGCGCCCGGATCGAACTCGATCGGCACGCCAGAACGGTGGCCACGCGTCGCACCGGGTGCCATCGCCAGCAGCACGGCTTGGTAGTCGCCTTCGGGCACCGCGCCGAGTTGCAGCAGGAACGGCTGCCCCTGCGGGCTCGCGATCGTCAGATCGACGGCGTTCGACGTCAGCAGCTCACCGGTCGTGCTGCCGTCGACGGCCTGCAGGCGCGCGCCGACGACCTGGCCTTCGAGCACGGTCTCGGAGCCGGCGGTCGAGTCGATCCAAAGCGTCGTCGGACCAGCCGCAGGGGCCGCGCCACCGCTGCCACCGCCGCCACTGCCGCACGCTGAGAGGAGGGAAAGGCCGGCCAACACGAGGGTCGGGAGGCGTCGGTTCGTTGCAGTCGCGTTCATGTCTGAGTTTCTCTCTGTCGGATGGGTTCGGCGCCGCCTGCTCAACGGTCGTGCCGAACCCAGAAGCCCGGGTTTCCTGCCTGTTGCCGTCCGGAGTCCGGACGCGCACTGTCCGGCAAGTGGACGAATCGCGGTCGCCGAGCGCCGACGCCGCTCGGCACGGCGATCGCCGACTCCCCGACGTCGCGCACGGTAGCCTCCCCGGCCGCCTCGCGAAGCCGCCCAAGACGGACACGCACCATGCATCCACTGCTGCTTCTCAGTTGTCTCGCGACGTTCGCGGCGCCGACGCCGAACCTCCCGCAAGGACCCGGTGTCGTCTTCGCCGATGGCGCAACTCCGACGTCACTGACGGTTCGCGTCCTCGACGAGACGACGCCGAGCACGCCGGCGCAGGTCCTCCTGCAGGACGTCGAGTTCCTGCCGATCGAGTTCACGAATCGACTGCCGAACGAGACGACGCGGCGGGATCGCCCGCGCCGCGAACACCGCAACGGGCTGACGCGGATCGAGCTGCGGAACGGCGCGAAGGTCCTCCACTACCGCCGCGGCGGTGGCGCGTTCTACGGCTTCCTGCTGATCACCCAAGGTGGTCGCGCGCGCGTGCTGCACGAGGCCGCGGGCGTCGGAAGCGGCGGCGTCTCGCAGCCGTTCACGGATCGGATCGGAGTCGCGAACGACGGCCGCCACGCTGCGCTCGTCACGCTCGCCGGCGCGATCCACGTCTGCCGACTCGACGGCGCGACGTTCGCCAGCACCGGCACGCCAAGTCGTCCGCTGACGCTGCCGCCGGGAACGGCGATCGTCGAACCGCTGAGTCCGACCGTCGGTGCGAACAGCGTGTTCTTCGGAACCGCCGACGATCGGTACTGGCGATGCGCGCTGGCCGACGGCGCGTCACCCGTCGAGATCACGCCGCCGGTCCAACCCGGCGCGCGGGCGAAGGACGTGCTCGCGATCTCCGGTGACGGTCTGCGCGCCGTGTTCCTCTACGGACCGCGCGACCAATGGCGGATCTACCTCGTCGACGACACGCGTGCGCCGGTCGCGCTGCCGCCGGCACCGTCGAAGTACGAAGAGCCGACGTATCTGCCCGAAGAGCCGCTACGCGTCGCGATGGCGTTGAACGAGGACGGCTCGCGTCTGCTGTACGTCGACGGGGTCCTTCGCGACGAGCTGTTCGAACTCGACGTCGCCGGAGTGCTGCCGCCGGTGCACCTGACGGGCGACCACAACTTCCAGCCGTACATCGGCAGCGGCGTACTGCCGACGTTCTTCCAGTCCAAGACCACGATGGCGATCGGCGATCCCGACCGCATGGACTGGGTCGCGTCGACGCCGGGCACGCCGCTCGTGCAGAACCTGACGCAGACGAACGGCAACGTCGCACCGCCGTTCGCGTCGGGGGCGATCGCCGTGCGCGCCGTGCATGCGCTGTCGGGCGATCGCTTCCTCTCGACCGAGGTCGCGCTCGGCGGCGGCTTCCAGGTGCGCGAGGTCGCGACGGCGCCGGCCGCGCACGCCATCGTCGCAACCGGCTTGTCGGCGGTGCCCGAGGCCGGATTCGCTCCCGGCGCGACTCCGCCGCTGCGACTTTCGAGTGCGAACGGAGATCGACTCGTCGACGGAGCGACCGGCGCAGTGCTGCTGCAGGCGCCTGCCGGCATCGCACTGTCGCGGTCGGTCGGTCGCCTCGGCTTCCAAGCGTTCCGCGCATCGGCAGGCGGCGTCTCCGCGCCGGTGCTGTTCGTGCCGCCCACGACGCTCGTCGTGCTCAGCGCCGACGCAGGGTTGCGTTCGATCGCGCTGACCGACGGCGATGGCCTGGTCGTCGACACGAGCACGCTGCTGCACGTCGGCCCACTCGGCGTCGTCACGCTGTCGCGAGCGCCGGTGCGGGTCGTCTTGTCGGGTCTCGACAGCTGACGGTCGGCAGCGCACGCGACGCGGCCTTTACGCCCGTCGCGGCACTCGCTATGTCCGGCGCAGGAGGTCGAGAGCGCACCGCGGCACGCGATGCGCGCATGTCATGCCCGCCGTTCCCGCAGAGCTTCTTCCGTGGCGACCGACCGCGAGCGATCCGTGGGATCGGCGACGTGCCGCACACCTGCTGACGCGGGCCGGGTTCGGCGCGAACGAGGCCGAACTCGACGCCGCCGTCGAACTCGGGATGGACCGCTGCGTCGACGTGCTGACGACGTTCGACGACGCCCCGCTGCCGGAATGGGGCACGGTCGTCCTGCCGCACGGCGAAACCCTCGAAGTCGGCCGTGACCTGCGCTCGCAGCGCGCAGCGTGGTTCTTCGAGATGGTCCACGGGCGCGCGCCGCTGCGGGAGAAGCTCGCGCTGTTCTGGCACGACCACTTCTCGGTCGGTTCGAAGTACACGTCGAACCGCTCGCACATCGTCGCCCACGTCAACCTGCTGCGACGGCACGCAGCTGGCTCGCTGCGGACGCTGTTCCGCGCGCTGCTGCGCGACCCGGCGATGCTGATCTGGCTCGACAACTACAGCAACGGCCAGCCGACCGACGGCGTCCCGCGCGTCAACCTGAACTTCAGTCGCGAACTGTTCGAGCTGTACACGATGGGTCGCGACGGCGGCTACACGCAGGACGACGTCGTCGCCGGTGCGCGCTGCCTGACCGGATTCGGAATCACCGAAGGCCTGACGACGAACGGCGTCGAGTGGCGTCCCGACTGGCACGTCGGCGGCCGAAAGACCGTGCTCGGGACGACGATCGAGAACGACGACGGCCGCGAGGACGCGTATGCGTTCGTCGACGTGTTGCTGCGGTGGCCGCGATCGCGACGCCGCATCGTGACCAAGCTGTGGAACTGGTTGGTCGACGACGCGCCGACGGACGCCGTCGTCGATCACCTCGCGCAGTGCTTGCTCGACGACGACTTCGACGTTCGCAGTCTCGTCGTGCAGATGCTGCGCAGCCGCGCGTTCCACGAGTCTCGCGGGCGCCTCGTCAAGAACCCGGTCGACTACGTCGTCGGCGCGCTCCGGCAGACCGGTGCGCGGATCGGCGACTTCCGAACGCTCGGCGACCGCGTGACGGCGATGGCCTGGCCGCTGCTCGACTACTTCACACCGGCCGGCCTCGACGACGGACTCGCGTGGTTGACGGCACAAGCCGTCGTCACGCGACGCAACTTCGCCGACGAGCTCGTGGCCGGCGGCGGCGAATTGCGCGCCGAGCTCGCAGCGGAGTCGCGTTCGCCGGCGCAGTGGCACGCGTGCCTGCTGCCGACCGCGCCGGACGCGCGCGACGAACTCCGCGCCGACGACGCGCCGAACGCCGTCCTCACGCTGCTGTCGTCGCCGTGGTACCAGGTGACCTGATGCAGAGCGGCTCGACGCGG
>JAEYTU010000445.1 GCA_023433825.1 Planctomycetota bacterium | reverse complement strand
ATGCGGCGCCGACCGTCGTTCCCGGCTTGCCGAGCGCCTTCGCGTTCGGCGCCACGTCCTCGCTGTCGACCGACAAGTGGATCCAGCGACCCTGGCCCGGCGCGGACTCGGTCGGCAATGCGCCGGTGCGGAGCAGGTCGTAGCCGTTCCGATTGTCGAGGCCGTCGAAATGCGCGACGTGCACCGAGCCGACGTCGAGCAGCGCACGCACCTCGCCGGCCGTCATGCCGACGCGATACGGATCGCGGCTGACGAACTTGAACACGCGCCCGCTGCGTCGGTCGTCGCCGCCGTAGACGACGATCGGCTTGCCGTCGAACAGACGATGGTCGCGGTCGACGGCGAACGTCGCGTTCTCCCACCGCGCGCGACCCATTCCACCAAGTTTGCGATGCCCGGTGCCATCGCCCTCGTTCGCGACGCTCGTGTACGCGCGGCCGGCCGGCGCCTTCGGATCGATCTCGACGAGGAAGCCGTGGTTGTCGCGCGCATGGCGTTCGGCGGCGTTCGCCATCTGGCCGTACTCGGCGGCGCGGCTCGGCGCATGCGGGGGCCGGATCCGGGCGCCAGCGTCGAACCCTTGGCCGCGCAGGAAGCGCTGATCGACGCTCCAGCAGGTCTCGAGGTCGCCGTAGTAGTCCTGAACGTTCTCCTCGGCTGTGAAGATCGTCCCCCACGGTGATTGTCCGCCGGAGCAATCGCCGAGGATTCCGGCGACGACGCCGTCGGGCAGAGGGCGGCCGTCGTCGTCGTGATCGGTCGTCAGCGTGCGATAGCCGGTGATGCGCAGCAGCGTCGCACTCGTGCCGTCGTAGCGGCGATTGCCGGCGTCGCGGACCAGACGCCAACGCAACGTCTCCAAGTCCTGCTCGACCCGCATCAGGCTCCCGCCGAGTTCGCGCTTCGACCAACGCAGGAACGTGTCGACGTCGGGCCGCGACCAAACGTTCGACGTCACGTCGTTCGTCAGCACGCCGTGCGCGCGCAGGAACCGTGCGAGCGTCGCCATCTGCCCGGTCGGCGCCGACGTCGTCGTCGGTGGCGAGTTCGAGATGTACTCGTGATTGACCCACAACAGGCCAGCCGTGCCGCTGCCGTTCCACTGCGGCGGACCGCCGACGACGCCGTCCTTCCAGTCGCGATCCCAGCCGTCGCCGAACCAGGCGACGTAGTCGACGTTGGCCCCGAAACGCGGCGCGGCGGCCGACATGTCGTCGGTCAGCGGGTCGAACCACGAGACGACGACGTCGCCGCGCAGCTCGGGCAGCGTGCGAAGTTCGTCGGCATAGCCGTTCGCGAGCGGAAACTCGGCGTCGCCGAGTGTGCCGGCCGCGTACTGGTGGACCCGCACGCGCAACAACTGCGGGAGTGTGAACAGGTGGCCGCCGAACTCGGCGCGCAGTGTGACGGCGGCCAACGACGACAGCGGTGCGTCCGACGGCACGGGTGTCGGCGCGGGTTGCTGCGCCGTCGCCAACGCGGAAACGGCGGTCAGCACGACGGCCAGAGCAGCAGAGTGGGACATCGACGACATCGAGCGGCGGGGACGAACTTCGGCGAACGGAGACGCGCTCGACGATCGCGGTCGCCGTGAACGCTGGATGAACGGAACGTCAGGCTCCGTTCGCGTCACGCCTTGTGCAAGGTCCCCTTCGGCACGAGGCCGTGACGCTCGATCGCATTGCGGGTGTCGACGACGACGCGTGCGTGCTCGGCGATCGCCGGCCAGTCGACGCGCTTGTGATCGGTCACGATGACGACGACGTCGGTCGCCGCGAGCCGTTCCGGAGTCAGCTCGACGGAGTCGAGTTTGAAGTTCCACTTCCGCATGCTCGGGAATGTCGGCACGTGCGGATCGTGATAGCGGACCTCGGCGCCGAGCTCGGCGAACAGATGAATGATCTCGGCCGCCGGCGTCTCGCGGATGTCGTCGATGTCCGGTTTGTAGGCGATGCCGACGACGAGGATCTTCGCGCCGCGCGCGGCTCTGCCCGACTCGTTCAACACGGCGACGGTGCGCTGCACGACATAGCGCGGCATGGCGCTGTTGATCTCGCCTGCGAGCTCGATGAACTTCGTGTGGTGACCGAACTCCTTCGCCTTCCACGTCAGATAGAAGGGGTCGATCGGGATGCAGTGACCGCCGAGTCCGGGGCCGGGATAGAAGGCCTGGAAGCCGAACGGTTTCGTCGCGGCAGCGGCGACGACCTTCCAGATGTCGATGCCCATGGCGTGCAGCACCGGCTTCAGCTCGTTGACGAGCGCGATGTTGACGGCGCGATAGATGTTCTCGAGCAGCTTCGCCGACTCGGCGATCTCTGCCGTGTCGCACGGGACGACCTTCGCGATCCCTGCGCCGTACAGCTCGAGGCCGAGCATCGTGCTGATCGGATCGACACCGCCGACGAGCTTCGGAATCGTCGACGTGTCGGCGTCCTTTCGGCCCGGATCCTCGCGTTCGGGACTGAACACGAGGAAGTAGTCGCGCCCGCAGACGAGCCCAGTCGCGTCGAGGATCGGCTGACAGTCGCCGCGCGTCGTCCCGGGATACGTCGTCGATTCGAGTGCCACGATCTGCCCGGCGTGCAACGTTCGAGCGACCATCCGCGTCGACTCGACGATGTACGTCATGTCGGGCTCGAGATGCCGACCGAGCGGTGAAGGAACGCACAGGATGACGGCGTCGGCCTCGCGCAGCAGTTCCGGATCCGACGTCGGGACGAATCGATCCGACTGCGACAGTTCGACGACGAGGTCGGCGCCGAGGTGATGCAGGTACGGCCGGCCGGCGCGCAGACGGACGATCTTCGTCTCGTCGACGTCGTAGCCGATCACACGGAAGCCGGCGCGATGCATGACGCGCGTCAGCGGGAGGCCGACGTAGCCGAGGCCGACGATCGCGACCGTCGCAGTGCGGTCCTTCAATCGACGGAGCAGCGTCTCGGCGGCGGGAGGAAGGGTCGTCATCGTTGTCGGTCGCTCAATCGACGAATCGGTACTTCACGATTGCCCACAGCGCCGCGAAGCCGTCGCGCCACGTGATCTTCTTGCCCTCGCCGTAATTGCGGCCCGCATAGCTGATCGGCACCTCGAAGACGCGACACTTCATGCGCGCGATCTTTGCCGTCAGCTCGGGCTCGATGTCGAAGCGGCGGCACTTGATGTCGATCTTCTGGATGATCTCGCGACGGAAGACCTTGTAGCAGGTCTCCATGTCCGTCAGGTTCAGGCCGGTGAACAGGTTGCTGCAGAACGTCAGGAACCGATTGCCGAGGTAGTGCCAGAACATGTGCACGCGCGCGTAGTCGCCGACGAGGAAGCGCGACCCGTAGACGACGTCGGCGCCGGCCTCGCGGATCGGCTTCAGCAGCTTCGGATACTCGGCCGGGTCGTATTCGAGGTCTGCGTCCTGCACGACGACGACGTCGCCGATCGCCTGTGCGAACCCGGTCTTCAGTGCGGCACCCTTGCCCTGATTGCGCTCGTGCTTGAACACGCGGATCAGCGGCGGCGCATGCATCGTGTCGAGCAGCTCGCGACTGCCGTCCGTCGAACCGTCGTCGACGAGGACGATCTCCTTGCGGACCGGGGACGCCTTGATGCGATCGACGATCAACGCGAGCGTCTGGATCTCGTTGTAGACGGGGACGACGACGCTCAGCAGGAGGTCGTCGCCCGGAGGCGCTTCCGGCGTCGTCATCGCGAGGATCATGGCGAGGCTTTCGGGCGAAGCAACGACGCACGAATGCGTCGTCGACGACCGCGCCGGCGTTTCGTGTCGCGTCGACGACGCCTCGTCGTCGCGTCAGAACGGTGGCTGGAAGCCTGCGTCGTCGGCCTCCGCACGCGTCGCGCGTCGACGACGTCGTTTGCCACCGGCGATTCGGTACGGGGCGACCATCGCATCGGCGATGCGCGCTGGATCGCCGAGCAACGCGACGTCCTGCGCCGACGTCAGCCATTGGTGCAGCACGCCGTCGAGTGCGCCGGCGAGCAGGACCGCCGCGAGCGCCGGATCACCGGCCGACAGACTGCCGTCCTGCGCACCGGCCGACAGCAACTCGCGCAGTTGCTGACGAAGTTCGCGCTGCGCGATCCGCGCGTCCTCCCGCGCCGCCGTCGTGAACTTCCGCTGCAGCTCGGTCGCGAGAACGCGCGGCAGCGCCGTCTCGGCCGGTCGACTCAGGTGGAAGACGAGGTACTCGCGCAGGAACGCCGTCAGTCGATCCGCGCCCGACGCGTCCGACGATCGAACGCCGGCGAGGACCAGCGCGAGCGCATCGCGCGACGCGTCGAGGACCGCGAAGAACAGCTCCTCCTTGCCGGGGAAGTGGAAGTAGACGCCGCCCTTCGTGACTCCCGCGCGGCGTCCGACGCCGTCCATCGTCGTGCCGGCGAAGCCGTTCGCCGCGAACTCTGCGGCGGCGGCCGTGAGCAGTCTCTGACGAAGCGAAGGGTCGACGGGTCGCGCCATGGTTCACCGATGAGATTCTGACGAGGATCCAACCGAGGGATACTAGGCAGTATCTCAACGACTTTCCGCTTGGTTGGACTTGGACGCGCTGCCTATCCTGCCGCGCCCTCTCGCCCGGTCGGACACGCGACCGAGCCCCCCACTCGATGACGCACTCGGCCGCAAAGCGCGTGACCCCTGGACCGAAGCCCGACTGGCTGAAGGTTCCGCTGCCGCACGGCCCAGTCACCGCCAACCTGTCGAAGCTGCTCCGCGAGCGCGGGCTCCACACGGTCTGCGAGGAAGCGCGTTGCCCGAACATGGGCGAGTGCTGGGCCGGCGGGACGGCGACGTTCATGTTGCTCGGCGACGTCTGCACGCGCGGCTGCCGGTTCTGCGCCGTCAAGACGCATCGGAACGGCGTGCCGGTCGACGAGGCCGAGCCCGAGAAGGTCGCCGACGCGATCGCCGCGATGAAGCTGCGCTACGTCGTCCTGACGATGGTCGACCGCGACGACCTCAGCGACGGCGGTGCCGACCACTTCGCGCGGACGATCCAGGCGATCAAGCGCCGCGACGCCGACATCCTCGTCGAGGCGTTGACCGGCGACTTCCAAGGCCGCACCGACGACCTCGCCGCGCTGCTGGCCGGCGCGCCCGACGTCTTCGCGCACAACGTCGAGACCGTCGAACGCCTGACCAAGCGCGTCCGCGACTACCGGTGCGACTACGCGCTGTCGCTGCAGATGCTGCGGGAGGCGAAGCGCCTGCGCCCCGGCGTCGTGACGAAGTCGTCGTTGATGCTCGGTCTCGGCGAGACCGACCGCGAACTCGACCAGGCGATGGACGACCTGCGCGCGCACGACGTCGACGTCGTGACGTTCGGCCAATACCTGCGCCCGACGTTGAAGCACCTGCCGGTCGCCGAGCACGTGCCACCGCCGCGCTTCAAGGCACTCGAACAGCGCGCGATGCGGAAGGGCTTCCTGTACTGCGCGTCCGGGCCCCTGGTCCGGTCCTCGTACAAGGCCGCCGAGTTCTACATCGAGGGCATGCTGCGCCGGCGCAACGCCGACACGCCGCATGCCGCCAAGGCGACGGAAGCCACTTCGGAGAACACGTGATGCGAGACGAGCTGCTGACGATCATCGAGAAGAACGGCAAGGCGTCGAAGGGCAAGGAGCCGAAGCTCGAAGCGGCCGAACTGCGCCGTCTCTACGAGACGATGGTGCAGACCCGGATCATGGACGAGCGCGGGCTCGTGCTTCAGCGCCAGGGCCGCATCGGCTTCTACCTGCCGTCGACCGGGCAGGAGGCGAGCCACATCGGCAGCGCCTACGCGTTGAAGGACTCCGACTGGATCTTCCCCGCCTACCGTCAGCCCGGCATTCCGCTGCTGCGCGGCGCGAAGATCGACGAGATCGTCGCCGAGTGGCACGGCAACTCGGGAGACGTCGGCAAGGGCCGGCAGATGCCGGTCCACTACAGCTTCCGCTCGATCAACTTCGTCTCGATCAGCTCGCCGATCGGCACGCAGATCAGTCACGCCGCCGGCGCCGCGATGGCCGCGCGCATTCGCAAGGAGGACACGGTCTTCATGACCTACTTCGGCGACGGCGGAACGAGCTCGAACGACTTCCACGCCGGATTGAACTTCGCCGCCGTCTACAAGGCGCCGTGCGTGTTCGTCTGCGAGAACAACCACTGGGCGATCTCGGTGCCGCTCGAAGGCCAGTCGGGCAGCGAGACGATCGCCGCGAAGGCCGCCGCCTACGGGATGCCCGGCGTCCGCGTCGACGGCAACGACGTGCTCGCCGTCTACCGCGTCTGCAAGGAAGCTGTCGACCGCGCGCGCAAGGGCGGCGGGCCGACGCTCGTCGAGACGGTCACGTTCCGGATGGGACCGCATTCGTCGTCCGACGACCCGACGCGCTACCGCGACCCGAAGATCGTCGACGAGTGGAAGCAGCGTGACCCGATCGCGCGCTTCCAGCTCTACCTGAAGCAGAAGGGCCTGTGGGACGAGAAGTACGAGGCCGGCGTCGTCGAGCGCTGCAAGGCGTACATCAACGACGCGATCAAGCGCGTCGAGACGCTGCCGCGCCCGCCGGCCGAGTCGCTGTTCGACGACGTCTACATGAACCTGACGCCGCAGCTGCAGGAGCAGAAGGCCGACCTGCTGAGCCTCGGCGAGAACGCCGCAGGCAACGAAGGCGAGTTCCCGCTGTGAAAGGCGGTCCGACACGCGCCGCGACGACACCGACACCGACACCGACGACCTGATCCGCCGACCGAGACGACACGAGAGAACCATGGCACAGATGACCTTGATCCAGGCCGTCAACGACGCGCTTCGCTACGAGATGGGACGCGACGAACGCGTCGTCGTCTTCGGCGAGGACGTCGGCGTGAACGGCGGCGTGTTCCGCGCGACCGAGGGCCTGCAGAAGCAGTTCGGCAAGGACCGCTGCTTCGACACGCCGCTGTCCGAGTGCGGGATCATCGGCGCGGCCGTCGGCATGGCCGTCTACGGCATGCGGCCGGTCCCCGAGATCCAGTTCCTCGACTTCATCTATCCCGCGTTCGACCAGATCGTGTCGGAGGCGGCGAAGATGCGGTACCGCAGCGGCGGCGAGTACACGTGCCCGATGGTCATCCGCACGCCGTACGGCGGTGGCATTCGCGGCGGTCACTACCACAGTCAGTCGAGCGAGGCGTACTTCTGCCACACGCCGGGACTGAAGGTCGTGATCCCGTCGACGCCGGCGGACACGAAGGGGCTCTTGATCGCTGCGATGCGCGACGAGGACCCCGTGATGTTCCTCGAGCCGAAGAAGCTCTACCGCGCCGTCAAGGGCGACGTCCCCGAGGGCGAGCACTACGTGCCGCTCGGCAAGGGCCGCATCGTCCGCGAGGGCACCGACGTGACCGTCGTCGCCTACGGCTCGATGGTCCCGGTCTGCGAGCAGGCCGCCGAGGAGATGGCGAAGCAGGGCAAGAGCGTCGAGATCGTCGACCCGCGCACGCTGGTTCCGCTCGACGAACAGATGATCCTCGACTCGGTCCGCAAGACCGGCCGCTGCGTCGTCGTGTACGAGGCGCCGAAGACCTGCGGCTACGGCGCCGAGATCGCGGCCATCGTCGCCGAAAAGGTCATCGAGCACCTCGAAGGCCCGGTCGTCCGCGTCGCCGGCTTCGACACGCCGTTCCCGTACACCCTCGAGTACCTCTACATGCCCGACGTCCGTCGGATCGTGAAGGGGATCGAGAAGACGTTTCAGTGGTGAGCCGCACGTAGCGCGCGCCGCGCGCACGACCGCCGACCGACACCGCACCGACCCAGTTCGACCCAGTTCCCGACGAAGAGCGACGGAGACAGCAACATGGCACTGAAGGAATTCCATCTGCCGGACATCGGCGAAGGCATCGCCGAGGGCGAGATCGTCCGCTGGCTCGTGAAGCCCGGGCAGCAGGTCAAGGAAGAGCAGGAGTTCGTCGAGGTCATGACGGACAAGGCGACCGTGATGATCACGGTGCCGCACGACGGCGTGATCAAGGAACTGCGCGTCAAGGAAGGCGACGTCGTCCCGGTCGAGTCGGTGATCGCGGTCATCGACGTCGGCGCGACGGCGGGTGGCGATGGTGGCGGTGGCGATGCGCCGAAGGCCGAGGCGAAGCCGGCCGCGAAGCCGGCCGAGCCGAAGGCCGCCGAGCCGAAGCCAGCCGAACAGAAGCCCGCCGAAGCGAAGCAACCGGCGAAGGCGGAACCAGCCGCGCAGCCGGCCCCCGAGGCCAAGCCGGTCAAGATCCCGACGCCGGAGCCCGCCCACGCCGCGGCACCACAGGGCTTCGTGCAGTCCTCGCCAGGCAAGGTCCTCGCCGCACCGGCGACGCGACGTCGCGCGCGCGAACTCGGCATCGACCTCGCCGCGATCCCCGGCACCGGCCCGCGCGGTCGGATCACGAA
>JAEYTU010000422.1 GCA_023433825.1 Planctomycetota bacterium | reverse complement strand
CCGTCCATGTCCGACCCGATCCCGGCAGCTCCGGCCACCCAGCATCTCGTCGCGGCGGCGTCGCGCGGCGAGCAGCCGGCGATCGACGAGTTGATTGCACGGCACCTGCCGCGATTGCGCGCCTACGTGCGCCTGCGAATGGGCGCCGACCTGCGCGCGCGCGAGGGCAGCATGGATCTCGTGCAGTCGGTCTGCCGCGAACTCGTCTCGCATCTCGACGAGTTCCGCTGGGAGGGCGAGGAGCGCTTCCTCGGCTGGCTGTTCACGACGGCGCTCTACAAGCTGCAGGAGAAGCAGCGCTTTCACGGGCGCGAGAAGCGCGCCGGCGAACGGCCGCTCGACGTCGACGACGACGGCGTGCTCGCGGCGGCGGCATCGTTCCTGACGCCGAGTCGCGTCGCGGCGGGGCGCGAGCACCTGCAGCGGTTCGAGAATGCGTTTCGCGCGTTGCCGGACGACTACCGGGAAGTCATTGCGTTGTCGCGGATCGTCGGGCTCGGGCATCGCGAGATCGCGGCGCGGATGAACCGCAGCGAGGCGGCGACGCGAAAGTTGCTCGGTCGTGCGTTGGCCGAGTTGGGCTCACTGCTTGGCGCCGACGGCGACAGCGTGTGAACGTCGCAGCGTAAGTGCGTCGTCCGTGCTCGTTTCTACAAACGGTCGCGCGGTCTCGATCACTGCTTCGCGTCGGTCGCCTCGTCTTCGACGCCGAGTGCACGCAGCGCTTTGACGATGCGGCGCAGCTGAGACGGCTCGCCGCCGGCCATTCCTTCGTCGGCGGCGACGTCCATCTCGCGGGCGTCGTAGCTCATCTCGCGCAGTCGATCGATCTTCTGCTGACGGCTGAGTTCGGTCGAAGCGAGGATCGCTTCCGGCGTAGCGGCTGTGGCGCGGCGGGCGGGGTCTTCAGGTTCGGGTGAGTTCATGCGCGGCGAATGGAAAAACGATGCCGGGGGCCGCGCCGACGGGGCACGTCGATTGCGCTGTGGGTCGACGACACCTTCGACCGTCATCAGGAGACCGACATGCCTCAGACCATTCGCGCGATCATGACCGACAACCCGATCGCACTCGCATCGGACCGTTCGGCGGTCGATGCGGCGCGCGTCATGCGCGACCACCACATCGGCACCGTTCTCGTCAGCGATGGCGACCAGTTGAGTGGGATCGTGACCGACCGCGATCTCGTGCTGCGGGCGGTCGCCGACGGAAAGGACCTGAACCGCGTGGCGCTGCGCGACCTGTGCACCGACGAGGTGCTGACGGTGACGCCGGACGCGAGCGTCGACGACGTGATCCAGTTGATGCGCGAGCGCGCCATTCGGCGGATGCCGGTCGTCGAGCACGGCAAGCCGGTCGGCATCGTGTCGCTCGGCGATCTGGCGATGCACCGCGATCGCGATTCGCTGCTCGGCGACATCAGCGCGGCGCCGACGACCGACGACGACGGAGAGTGAGTCGGCGTGAGTCCGGGCACGTGACGGCGATACTGCGCGGATGAACGTTCCGCCGCGGTTTCAGCGCTTCGTCGTCGTGTTCGCAGGTTGCTTGATCTCTTGCGTGGCGTTTGGCTGCGCGGCCGCGCCGGCGACGGACGCCGAGACGGCGATCGGCGAGGTCCGCGCGCGCCGGCTCGCGCTGCAGGCCGAGAAGATCGCCGCGCTGGCCGACTTGACGACGCGCGTGCAGCAGCAGGTGGACGCCGGCCGCGCGTCCGACGCCGACGCCCTGCGCGCGCGCGTCGCGTGGCTGGAGGCGCGCATCGAGGAGCAGCAGATGCTGCTCGACGGGATGAAGTGAAACGTTGGTGCCAGGCACTTTCGTTTCACTTTCATCGCCCCGAAGGAATGCCATGGACACGAGCCTCTGGATGTCGCGCGATCTGTTGACCGTCACGCCGGCGACGCCGGTGCACGTCGCGAGTCAGCGCATGGCGCGCCGGCGCGTGCGGCACTTGCTCGTCGTCGCGGACGAAGGTTCCGACGAACTCGTCGGGTTGGTGTCGAGCCACGACCTGTTCCTTGCGGCGGAGGCGGGGGTGCATCCGTTCTCGCCGGTCGCCGCCGAGCGCGATTCGACGACGGTCGGCGCGATCATGACCCGTTCGCCGCGTTCGATCGCGCCGGCGACGCCGATCGCCGAGGCCGCGCGGATCCTGCGCGACGAGAAGTTCGGCTGTCTGCCGGTCGTCGATCGCGGTGTGCTCGTCGGCATCCTGACCGAGCACGACATTCTGCGTGCGTTCCTGCGGATGTCGGGCGCGGATCAGCCGGGGTATGAGGTCACGTGCGTCGTCGGGGATACCGGGGATGCGGGGGACGTGCTCGGGGTCATGCATGCGCTCGCGACGAGTCGTGGGCTGCGGCTCGTCAGCGCGAACGTGTTCGACCACGAGGGCAAGCGGTACGCAGTCGTGCGCTTCGCCGGGGTGCGCGACGACGCGTTCGTCGACGCGCTGTGGGCGAGCGGGCTGACGATCCTTCGTGTGGGAAAGTGAAACAAAGGTGCCAGGCACCTTCGTTTCACTTTCCGACGCGAAGTGAAACGAAAGTGCCTGGCACGAACGTTTCCATGGCGCGAAGGAGTCTACTCTCCCACGCAAAGTGAAAAGAAAGTGCCTGGCACCTTCGTTTCACTTTCCGACGCGAAGTGAAACGAAAGTGCCTGGCACCTTTGTTTCACCACCCCGCGGGAAGGCGGAGGTCGATCTCCTCGCCGGGGAGGGTCACGGTCCCGATGGCGACCTCGGCGGGGACCGCGACTCGACCGACCCAATCTCGCGGCAACGTCCGCAACTGGAACGTCCCGGCGAACGCGACGACTTCCGCGAAACCCTCGTCATCCGTCCGCACCTGCGTCGCCGCGATCGCGCGTTCGCCGTGGTACAGCGTCATGCTGATCCCCGCCGCCGGCGCGCCGTCCGGGCCCGTGACGCGAACGCTCGCGCGCGCCGTTCGCGCACGGAACGTCGCATCGACGACGGCGCCGACGCTCAGCTCCGCGGTCTCCGGCGCCTCGACCGACGCGAACTCGTTCTCGCGCAGCTTGACCGCCGGCGCGGCCTTCCATGTCCCAACCGGCAACCACGCGTCGAACCGGCCTTCCGCATCGCACATCACACCGATCTCCGGATGCCAACCGGCGTCGGCCGGCTTGCGCCCGACCAGACGCGCAGTCCCGGCGAACGGTCGATCGTCGAGCGTGATCACGCCGCGCAGTCGCGCACGACGAAACGCCGCCGCGTCGACGACGATCTCGTGCGTCTGCCCGTCGACGAACCCGAGCGAACGCCAGACGACGGCGGACGCCGTCTGGGTCATCATCTGCCCGGTTGGGGCCGTGTACGGATGAGCGAACCGCAACTCGACGTTCCACGTCTCCGCGGGGATCGCCGTCAGCTCGAACGTCCCGTCGGCGCCGATCGCGACGCCGGCGCTGCCGAGGAATGTCTCCATCGTGCCGAACTTGGCCTGCGGCCATGTGTCGGGAAGCATCGACCCGGACGTCGGCGCGTTCAGACGAATCCGCGGCGCCGTGGGTTCGGGGTTCGCACCGGGTGCGAGTTCACGCGGCAGCCCGGCGAGTTCGCGCAGATCGCCGATCGCGTCGAGCGGCACGACGCGTCCGCGCAGCGTCGCCCCGGACGGGATCACGATCGCGAGCGGCGTGGGGTCGTCGAGACGAACGTCGCGGACGACATGCGGTGGATGCGCCGGGGCGGTGACACGCACGACGAACGGTCGCGTCGCCATTCCCTGCAACGTGCACGTTCCGTCGGTAGCGGTCGTGACCGTTTGCACCAGAAGCGCCTTGGTGGAAGTCGCTCCGTGCCCGCTCATGTTGCCCCATTTCGCGACGTCGAGAGCGACGTGACGTCGGGTCAAGGCATGGTCGGGCGACTGGTGCAACAGCTCGACCTTGGCATCCGCGACAGCGGCGCCGTCGCGATTCGTCACGACCACGGCTCGCTCGACGAGCGGATGGAGCAGCACTTCGATCGTGCGCGTCGCGTCGTCGTCGATCCGCACCGGAATGTGATGAACGGCAGCGAGCGAGCTCGGCGGCACCGTCGTGACAGAGAGGAGATAGTTGCCGCGGCGCAGGCCGCTCACCTTCGCGATGCCGTTCTCGTGGCGCAGGCCTCCGCGCAGCTGATTCTCGACGGACCCGGTCGGGACCACCGGCTGCAAGTACACGCCGAACTCCTCGACCGGCGCGCGGTCGTCGGCGCGGCGCACGACGACCTCGAATTCGAGGCCGCGACGCACGACGACACGAATGCCCTTCTCGCCGGGGTGGAACTGCTTCGGGGTGGTCAGGCGCTCGAGTTCGGGAGATTCGATCGTGAGGCCGAGCAACGCGGCGCTCGGCGCGAAGCGGCGATGACGGATCCGGAACGTGCCGTCGGCAAGCGTCACCGCCGACGTCGGTGGAATCTCGTCGACGAAGAGTCTCGCGCCTGCGACGGGCTCGTTGCGTTCGTCGACGACGATGCCTTCCAACTCGACGTCGAGCGGCGGTGCCTCGACGACGATGTCGAGCGTGACTTCGTCGCCAGTCACCTCGACCGGTGTCGTCGGGGAGACCTTCACGGCGCCGGTCGTCGTCACGGTGTACGCGCCGGCGCGAAACAGCCGGCGGATGCGGAACGTGCCGTCGGCCTTCGATGCCGTGATGTCGAAGGGATCGTTGGGCTGGGTCAGCGTCGACGGCGCGGGTGCGATCACCGGCGCCAAATTCACGGAGATGTTGGCGACCGGGCGTCCCTCGCGGTCGACGACGCGGCCGGCGACGCGCGTTCCGGTGTGCATCGTGACGTCGCCGAGGTCGGTCACGGAGCCGGGGGCGAGCGATCGCCAATGGCCGGTGAGGGGGACCGCGCCGGCGCGGGCGGCGTTCAGCGTGAATGCGAAGTGTGGTGGCGGCGCGAACTGGAACTCGAAGCGGCCGTCGTCGGACGTCGTCAGTGGAGTCGGTGCTTGCCAGTTCGGCGGCGTGGGCGGCGGGCTGGAGTTCGGGCGGCCATCGAGGCGCAGTGTGACCCCGGCAATCGGGCGCGCCTCGGTGTCGACGCAGCGGCCGCGGACGATCGCCGGTGCGACGGTCGGCGGTGCGGGGATCTCGGTGCGCGCGTTCGTCGGTGCGTCGGGCGTCGGGGGCGTGGGGAGCGCGGCGGACGGCGGTGCGAACGTGGGTGGCGTGTCGTTCGTCAGCGTCGGTGCGTCGTGAGGCAGAGGTGCCGGTGCCCCGCGCGAGGACCACCACAGAAGACCGAGGAGCGCGAGCGCGACGAGGAGGAGTGCGGACGTCAGCGAGGGTCGCATGGCGCGAAGAAGTCTACTCTCTCGCGCAAAGTGAAAAGAAAGTGCCTGGCACCTTCGTTTCACTTTCCGACGCGAAGTGAAACGAAAGTGCCTGGCACGATCGTGTCAGTTTCCGATCTTGAAGTCGCAGACGTCGCCGTCGCGCAGGACGTAGTCCTTGCCCTCGAGGCGCAGCTTGCCGGCGCTGCGGAGCGCGTCCTTCGTCTTGTGCACCATCAGATCGTCGAACGTGTAGACCTCGGCGCGGATGAATTTCTTGACGAAGTCGGTGTGGATCACGCCGGCGCCGATCGGGGCGGTGTCGCCCTTGTGGATGACCCACGCGCGCGTCTCCTTCTCACCGGCCGTGAAGTACGTCTGCAAGCCGAGCAGGTCGAACGCGGCGTGGATGAATCGCACGAGCCCGGACTCGTGGAATCCGAGTTCGGCCATGAACATCGCACGCTCGTCGGGGCTCATCCGCGCCAACTCGGCCTCGATGTCGCCGCACAGATGCACGACCTGCGCCGACGTGCGCGTCGCGTAGTCCCGCAGCGCCGCGACGTTCGGCGACTTGCCGTCGGCGTCGTCGTCGCCGACGTTCGCGACGAACAGCACCGGCTTGATCGTCAGCAGGAACAACGGCTTCAGCAGATCGCGCTCGGTCTTCGTCAGCTCCAGCGTCCGCAGCACGTGACCGCCCTGCAGATGCGCGAGGCACTTGTCGAACGCCGCCTTCGCCGCGATGGCGTCCTTGTCGTTGGCGCGCACCTTCTTGATCACGCGGTCGCAGTTGCGATTCAGCGTCTCGACGTCACACGCCATCAGTTCCATGTCGACGACTTCGGCGTCGAACGCCGGATCGATCTTGCCGGACACCGACTGGACGTCGCCCTTCTCGAAGCACCGCACGACGTGCAGCAGCGCGTCGCTCTCCTTGATCGCCCCGAGAAAGCTGACGCCCATTCCCTCGCCGCTGCTCGATCCCGAAACGAGGCCGGGAATGTCGACGACCGTCATGACCGCCGGGACGATCTTCTGCGTCGGGATCGTGTCGGCGATCTTCTGCAACCGGTCGTCGGGCACCGTGACGACGCCCTTGACCGGCTCCGTCGTGCTGAACATGTGGCTGGAGCGCTGGATCTCGGTCGCGGTGATCGCGCTGAAGATCGTCGACTTGCCGCTGTTCGGCAGGCCGACGATGCCGGCGGAAAGTCCCATGGGCGTGCGTCGCTCTCGTGTTGCTGCGGTTCGGCTCGGACGGAAGGGCGAGCAGGCTAGCGAGGCACCGCGTCCGCAGGAAGCGTCGTCGCGGCCCGCAGGCACAGTGCCCACGCGGCGATCGTGCCGAACGTGACCACGTAGAGGCTGTTCTGCGTCTCGTCGAGCCCGCGCCCCAGCAGGTCGCCGCCCGGCAGGACGAGCAGCACGAACGCGACGACGAACGCGCGCGACGCGACGTCGCCACGGAACACACCGACGACGATCGTCAGGAACGCCGGCAGCAGCGCGACGTGGTGCGCCTTCCACGAGATCGGCGACAGCAGGAGCGACAACGCGAGGAACGCCGCGACGACCGGCAGCCGCGCCGCGGCACGCTCCCGCGTGCGCCATGCGACGGCGACCGTCGTCCCCAGCAGCGCGACACCGAGGCCGCGCGCGATCCACGACGACGTCGCCGCGTCGAGGCCGAAGCCAGCGAAGAACCCCGGCACGAGGTCGGCGAACTCCGGCAGCACTTCGCCGAAGAACCGCGCGACCATGCAGCGCAGACTCTGGTTCATCCACGTGAACGGCGGGAAGCCGTTCTTCGGATCGGCGAACAAGTCCTGCTGCGACGCGTACGCGAGCGTCCCGGACAACCAGTACGGCCAGTGCTCGATCCCGCGATGGATCACGATCGTCAGCGCGACGAACGCGCCTGTCGCGACGAGCGTCCACGCCGCCGCAGCGCGATGTCGCAGCAGCCACAGCACGAGCACGAACATCGCCTGCGTCGGTTTCGTCGCCAGCGAGAAGCCGAGCAGCAGCCCCGCCGTCTTCGGCGAGCCGCGCGCTGCGAGATGCAGCGACTGCAACGCGAGCGCGAGGTTGAACAGGTTGCCGCCGCCCCCGTGCGTGTCGCGCAGCACGAACCGAACGCCGAGCGCCGCCGTCGCGGCGAACAGCACCTGCGTGCGTGGCGCGAGGTCCGGGTATGCGTCGCGCAGCAGGTCGCGCAAGCGCAGCCCGATCAGCCACAGCGCCAGCACTTGCAGCGTGACCCACGCGTAGCGCGCGCCACGTTCCGGAAGCAGCGAGAACGGCGCCGTCAGCAGACCGAACGACGGCGGATACGGCGGATGCAGTGGCTTCGCGCGGCCGCGGTCGTCGACGTCGAGGTACGGCGCGTACAGGTCGTCACCGGCGAGCAGGCGTCGTCCGAACTCGACGTGGTCGGTGATGACGCCGCGGTCGCGGCCGCCCATGCGAACGACGAGGAACGCGCCGAGGACGATCCAGACGAGGATCCACGCGATGCGGCGTCGTTTCGGCGTCACGTTCGTCGTGGTCTCGGTGTCACGGCGTCTCGGTGCTACGGCAAGTGGTGCGGGTGCGCGCTAGAGTGCGGCGCGTCACTCACGACTCGGACATGAAGACGTTCAAGAACATCGCCGTCGGCGTCCACTTCCGCGAACCCGACACTTCGGGTCACGAACAACTCAACAGCGACTCGGAAGAAGCGGTGTCGCGCGCCATGCAAGCCGCGCAGGCGTACGGGAGCAAGCTGTGCTTCGTGCACGTCTTCGAGGTCGACGGGCGCGGGCGCGCGCACATCGAACGGGCCGGAGAGGGCGAGGGGACGTTTCTCGGCGCCGCGCGCAGCACGATGCACGGGCTCGTCGGGCGCGCCCGCGCGGCCGGGATCGAGGCGACGCATGCGTTCCTGTTCGGCGAGCCGTGGCACCAGATCTCACAGAAGGTCACCGCCGACGCGCACGACCTCGTCGTCGTCGGCAGCCGTCGGCGCGCCGGGTTCAGCAAGGCGGTCTTCGGCAGCACGGCCAGCCGCCTGATGGTCCACTGCCCCGCGCCGGTGCTGGTCGTCCACGTCGCGCCGCGCCGCGCCTACGAGCGCATCGTCGTCGCGACGGACCTGTCGGAGATCGGCGAGGCCGCGCTGGCGCACGCCGTGTCGTTCGCGGGTTGGAATCGCAGTCAGGTCCACGTCGTCCACGCCGTCGAGAATTGGTTCGAGACCCGGATGCACCGCGCCGGTTACGCGAAGGACGCGATCCTCGCCGAACACGAGGCGACGAAGGCGGAGGCGCACAAGGTGCTGACGGCGCAGGTCGCGCGCGCGACGAAGGGCGTCGAACTCGCCAGCGCACCGCAGATCCACGTCGAATCGGGGCTCGCGGAGGAGGTCATCTGGAGCGCGACGGTCGCGCACCGCGCCGACTTGTTGACGCTCGGGATGGTCGGGCGGACCGGTTGGAAGGGACTGCTCGTCGGCAACACGGCGGAGCGGGTCCTTCCCGAGGTCGCCTGCGCGGTGCTGAGCGTCCGTCCCGAGGCCGGCGGCGCGAGGAACTGAACGGCGCGCGCTGTGCGGCTGCCGGTCGCGATGCTGGTGGCTGCGACGCTCGCGGCGCAGGGGACGCCGCCGACGCGCGCGAGCGAACGTCGTGCACCGTTGGTCGGTGTCGTGCAGTCGGCCGATGGCGTGCCAGTGGCGGGCGCGTTCGTCCATCTGGTCACGCGTGAGTTGCCGGAGTCGGAGACGGTCGGCGACGGCGAGGTCGTGACCGTGCGCACCGACGAACGCGGCGGTTTCCGCGCCGACGTGCGTGCCGACGTCGAACTCGGCGTGTTCGCGTGGGGTGTCGTTGGCGGGCGCGACGTCGTGACGGAGCGCGTCGCGGCCGTGTCGGGTGTGCCGCTGACGCTGATCGCCACGGCGCGGGCGACGGTGCGCGATCTTCGATTCGTCGGTGCCGGCGCGCGCGCGGCGGCCGGGGCGCGGTTGCGCGTCCAGATCGACGGTCGGCAGCCGTTCTCGGTCGAGGTCGACGTCGGTGCCGACGGAACGGCGTCGCTGCCGCCGCTGCCGCCGACTGCGTTGCGCTGGCTGCTGCTGCGCGACGGGCGGTTGCTGCACGCCGGCGTCGTCGAGCCGATCGGCGAACGCGTCGACCTCGCGCTTCCGGCGACGCAACGGCTGCGCTTCGTCGTCCACGAGATGTTCGGTGGCGGGCCAGCGGCGAACGTCGTCGTCGAGCGGCGGGCGTTCGAGTGGACGTTCGAATGTGCACGCACGGACGCGCTCGGCGTCGCCGAAGTCGACGTGCCGCTCGACGCGGCGCTCGGCGACTGGGCGCCGGCGTTCGCGCGGCTCGGGCTCGGACTGCGCGGCGTCGGACGGCGACCGATCCTGGTCCGGCCCGATGCCGATCGCCGGGTCCCGGCCGTCCGCGCGATGACGACGTCTGCGCGACGCGATGGCGCCGTGATCGAACTGCGCGTCGGCGTCGAGCCGGGGCCGGAGTGGAGCGGGGTCGTGACCGGGGACGGCGGGGTTGCGATGGGTGGGATCACGCTGCTCGTGCACGGGATGCACGGTCACGTCGAACGCGTGACGACGGATGCGGCGGGCGCGTTCGCGGTCGTTCTGCCGCAGGACTTCGGACGGGGGCGGGTCATCGCGTCGGTGCCCGGTCACGGCGAGGCGTTGGTCGCCGTCACGCATGATCT
>JAEYTU010000377.1 GCA_023433825.1 Planctomycetota bacterium | reverse complement strand
CCGCAGGATCACGCGGTCCTCGACGACCTCGGCGTGGCTGAACGGCAACTCGACCGGCGCCGCGCCGGCGAGGCGCAATCGGATCCCGCCCGTCGACCACATCGGCGTCAGCCGATCGCCGTTCCGAAGCTCGGCGACGAGCTGCCGCGAGCCATCGGCTTCGCGAACCGACAGCACGACCCCCTGACTCTCGACGCGCGTCTCCGCCAGTTGCGGAGCCGGGGCTCGACAGCCGGCGATCAGTGCCGCCGCGCACAAGACGAGGAACGCGTTCGTGTCCATGGCCGACCTGCGCTTGTTAAACGACGCGGGGCGGGAGAACCCGCCCCGGCCAACCCGCGCGAACGATCGCAAGACCGTTCGACGCATGCGTTCTGTGTCAGCGCGTCACTCGATCGAAGGTCTCGAAGACTGACGAGAGCGTTGCGCGGTGAACCCGCCGCCGGCTCGGCGCAGCGGTGACGACGGCTCGTTTGTGGCGAGGTCGTTCACCGCGTTGCGACGAGCCCCAGTGGTCAGAACGTGAACGTGAAGAGGATCTCGAGGATGTCGTTGTCAGCTTCCGATCCGTTGTCCGGATCGATCGTCTGATGGCGGTACCCGAGCTGGGTCTTCAGGTTGTGCTTCTTGTAGTAGTTCGAGACCATCGCCTCGATCTCGGTGACCTTGCCACCGTTCAGCCAGACCGGGACGAGCGCGCCGGTGCCCGCGATCGGGAACGCGACGTGACCGACCGACACACCGCCGGCCGTCGTGGCGTCCGCGTCGATCAGGCCGAAGCGAGCGCCGAACGCCCACTGCGACGCGCCCTTCTCCTTGGCCTCCATCGTGTACGAGCCGCCGATCTGGAAACCGGTCGTGTCGCTCTCGGCCGACGGCACGGCGCCCGAGGCGTCGCGGTCGTCCGAGCGGATGAAGACTTCGCCGAGGGCGTGGAAGCCGTTGTACTTCATCGCCGCGTTGATGTTGATCGACGTGGTCTCGACATCGGTCGTGACACCGCCGACGGTCGTGCGATTGTTGCCGACGTTGACACCAGCGCCGACCGAGTACGCGAACTGCTGACGGGCTTCGCCTTCGCGAAGGTCGCCCTGTTCGTAGCCCTCGTCGCCCATGTCGCCCTTCGGGTCCAGGCGAACGCCAGCAACGAAGCCGACTTCCTGATCGACGTTCTGCGGATTGACGCCGCTCTCGGCGAGACGCGTCGCCGCGCCGGCCGGGTCGCCGTTGAAGACGCCGAAGTTCCAGTGGAGCTTCTTCTCCATGTGGTTGCCGTTCAGCAGGACACCGATCTGGCGGTTGCCGCTGAACACCTGCGACACGATCGAGCGATCGACGAACTCGAGCTTGCTCGAGGTGCCGGTCTGCTCACGGCCGAAGCGCGTCTTCTGCGCGCCGAGCCGGAAGCCGATCGAATCCTTGCCCTCACCCTCGCCCTTCCAGAAGTTCCAGTTGAGCCAGGCGTCGAGCAGGTTGCCCGTGTTCGCACCGTTCGTCGTCCACTCGTTCTGGACGAAGTAGGTGATGTCCTTGTTGTAGAGGTGACCGCCGAAGGTCGTGCGGGCGCGACGGACCCGGAACGAATTGATGTCCTGCGCGCTCGTGTTGGCGCCAGGAGCGGCGCTCGCCGCTTCGTTCGACTGGTAGTTCCAGAGGACCTGGACGCGGTTGCCGATCTTCAGGCTGAAGTCGTCGCCCATGTCGAATGTGATGCCCTTGCCGGCTCCACCTTCGACCTTGATTGCGGACTTCGGGTCTTGCGGCGCCAGACGCTCGAGCGTCGCGGCGTTCTTCGAGGCTTCGTTCTTCTTCTTCTCCTCGTCACCACCAGCCATCGCGATCGATGCAGTGGCTGCGAGGGCAGCGATTCCGAATCCGATTGGATTCTTCATTTGTGAACTCCTCCCACGAGGGGATGTAACCGGAAGCAAACTGACTCCGAGCCGAGACAGAACTCGGTCCAGGCTCGGAATCGGCGCGGAGGTTAGTGAGACCCGGAAGGCGGTAAAGAGCGAAGGCGAGGTTTTTTCGGATCGACCCGAACTTGTGTTAGGGATCGTGCGACCCCTCGACGTGGTTCGGAGCACAGGCGTGCATGGCGAATGGCGGTCTGTTTCAGCGCGTGCGCGCTCGTGTTTTCGCGCAGCGCGTCGCGTGTTTGATCGGCGGCACTCCGATCACTGCGAACGCGCGACGCACAACCTTGCGCGACGATGTTCGCGGACGCGTCGCTAGACTCCGCCGGATGCCCGAGGTCACGCACCGGACGACATGCAGCCGCGATTGTCCGGACGCCTGCGGGATCCTCGCGACGGTGACCGATGGCCGCGTCACGAAGCTGACCGGCGACCCCGACCACCCGGTGACCCGCGGCTTCCTGTGCCTGCGGACGAGCCGCTTCCTCGAACACCAGTACGCGCCGGACCGGCTGCGGACCGCGCTCGTTCGGCGGGGGAATCGTCAGGTCGAGGCCTCGGTCGAGTCGGCGTTGGACCTCGTCGCGGACCGGCTCACCCGCATCCGCACCGAATCGGGGCCGGCGGCGATCCTCCACTACCGGTCCGGAGGCAGCCTCGGGCTGTTGAAGATGCTGGCCGACCGGCTGTTCGAGTCGTTCGGTCCGTGCAGCACGAAGTCCGGTGACATCTGCAGTGGTGCGGGCGAAGCCGCGCAGGAGCACGACTTCGGCGTCAGCGACAGCAACGACCTGTTCGACCTCCACCACGCGCGTGACATCTATCTCTGGGGGAAGAACCCGTTCGTCAGCAACGTGCATCTGATCCCGGTGCTGCGCGAGGCGCGGCAGCGCGGGGCACGGATCACGTCGATCGACCCGATCCACCACAAGGGCGTCGGGCTCGCCGATCGCGTCGTCGCGCCTCGGCCCGGCGGCGATCTGGCGCTGGCCATCGGGATCGGGCGGGTACTTGCCGACTCCGGCGGCTTCGATCCCGCGGCGCACGAGACCTGCGAAGGTCTCGACGACTACCTCGCGCTGCTGCGGCGCCACAGCGTCGCCGACTGTGCGCGCGCGGCCGATGTCGACGAGTCGCTCCTACGAGATCTCGCCACCGACTTCCGACACGACCGTGGGCCGACGGCGATCCTCGTCGGTTGGGGGATGCAACGACGCCTGCGCGGCGGCGCGATCGTCCGCGCCCTCGACGCGCTTTCGGCTGTGACCGGCAACCTGTTCCGGAGCGGCGGTGGGTGCTCGTTCTACTTCAAGCGCCGGCGCGCCTTCGACTCGTCGGCCGTCTGCGACGAAGGGCGCTCGGCACCGCGGCGTTTCCGCGAGCCGATGCTCGGCCACGACATCCTGGCCGCGAAGGACCCGCCGATCCGCGCGATCTGGGTCACGGCCGGCAATCCGGTTGCGATGTTGCCGGAAGCCGCGGCGGTCGCCGAGGCGTTCGAACGCACCGAGTTCTCGGTCGTCGTCGATCCGCTGCTGACCGACACCGGGCGGCGTGCGTCGGTCGTGTTGCCGGTGCCGACCCTGCTGGAGGACGACGATCTGCTCGGTGCCTACGGGCATCACTGGCTCGGCGAGTCGCGGCCGGTCGTGCCGCCGCCGCCCGGCGTGCTCCACGAGTTGAACCTGCTGCAGGGCCTGGCGCGCCGCCTCGGGATCGAGGGAGCGATGGCCGGCTCGATCGACGACTGGAAGCGCCGCCTGCTCGCGCCCGTGGCCGCGCGTGGTGTCACGCTCGACGCACTGCGGAACGGCGCGGTTCGGAATCCGCTGGCCGGCGCCGTGCGCTTCGCCGATCGCCGCGTCGCGACGCCATCGGGTCGCGTTCGTCTGCCGCGGCCGACGGATGCCGAGTTCATCGCGTCCCCGCTGGTCGATTCGGATCGCGCGAACGGCGCGAACGGCGATCCGGTCGAGCGACCGCTGTGGCTGTTCTCGAATTCGACCGAGCGCAGTCAGGCGTCGGTCTGGGTCGGCGGTGGCGTCGGCGAACGAACGTGGGTGACCGTGCACCCGGATGCAGTGCCCGGCCTTCGCGCCGGGGACGTCGTCTGGGTCGAGAGCGAAGTCGGAAGACTGGAGGCGGAGTTGCGACTGGATCCGAAGCAGCGAATCGACGTGGCGATCATGCCCAAGGGTGGGCACTTCGACGGCGGGCACTCGGCGAACGCGATCATTCGCGCGCGCCCGACCGATCTCGGCCTCGGCGCCGCGTATCTCGACTGCCGCGTGCGCGTGGTGGCCGGAGGGCTTCGTTGAAGCGAGTCACCGGGACGCACGTCTACACCTATGCGAAGTGTGCGCACGCAGTCGCACTCGACCTGCACCAGCCGCGATCCGAACGTCGCCCCGCCACGGAGGCGGAGGCGTTCTCGCTGGCGCGCGGTATCGCGCACGAGGCGCAGTTCGTCGCCGGACTGCGGTGGCCGGCGCCGCAGTACGACGACCACGACCACGTCGCCGGCGCCGCGTTGACGCAACGCTGGATGCGCGAGGGAGTCGCCGGCATCCATCAAGGCGTCTTGCTCGCCGAGGGTCGCCTCGGGATTCCCGATCTGCTGCGACGCGAACCCGGTGCGAGCGCGCTCGGCGATCACCACTACGTCGTCGGCGACGTCAAGTCTTCGGGACGCGCGCGGGGTGATCAGATCCTGCAGATCGCGTTCTACTCCCGCCTGCTCGGTGAGCTGCAGGGCCGCGCCCCGAGCTATGCCTACCTCGTGCTGAAGGACGGGCGTGAGGAGCGTTTCGCCCTCGACGAGTTCGCCGAAGCCATCGTCGAAGTCGAGACCAACATCGCCCGTATCGCAGCCGATCCAGCCGCCGAGCCGTCGTCGGCACGTCCGTACTGGTCGTCGCACTGCAGGTCGTGCCACTGGTCGGTGCGTTGCTCGACCGTGTTGCACGAGTCCGACGACTTGTCGCTGTTGCCGAACATGACGCGCGGGCTGCGCGAGGCGCTCGAAGCCGCTGGTGTCACGCGTGCGTCGGCCGCAGCCGAGCTGCCGATCGACCGGCTGGCCGAGCACGGTCACCTCGAGGCGCCGATGTTGCGCCGTCTGCAGCGAGCCGGACTCGCGCGGCGCGAGGGCCGTGCGCTGCCGGAGCCACGGCCGAACGCAGCCGTCGTCGGCGACGCGGCGATCGTGCACTTCCTGCACGATCCGTTCGCCGAGCGCGTGCTGTGGATGGGCCTGCTGTATCCGGCGGCGCCCGGGGGTGCCGTGCATCAAGCGATGCCGGCGACGCAGGCGAACGAGATCGAGCAGTTCGTCTCGTTGATCCGTTCCGTGCCCGGCAGCGTGCCGCTGCTGCACTACGGCGAGTACGTGCCGACGTGGTTCGATCGCGCGAGCGAACACCGACAAGGTTCGTCGGTCCTGGCGCGTCGATTCGTCGACCTCGGCAAACGCCTTCGGTCGTCGGCGTCGTTCCCGGGCCCCGTGTTCGGTCTCGCCGATCTGATCCGCTTCGGGCTCGGACTCGACCCGACGCGTCGCGGCGATGGCGCGGCGGTGGCCGCGTGGGCTGCGAACGGTCGGTTCGAACAGATCACGGCGAAGGGCGAGAGCGATCTGCGCGACCTCGCGACGTTGAAGGTGAGACTCCTCGATCGGACGGCGGATGGATCCCACGCTTGAACAGCGATTGATCCGGTTCCTCGATCGCGAGGACATCGGGCAGCAGCGCAGTGAGGACGACCTCCGCGCGCTGACGATCGACGAACGCGTGCTGGAGGGTGAGTGCATTCGTGGCGCTCGCCTGGTCCGTTTCGGCGCCGACGGGTTCGAGTTCGCGGTGACCGAGAACCTCAGCAAGTTCCGCGCGGGCGATCTGCTGGCGATCGGCGACGGCGTCGATCTCTCGAAAACCGTGCCCGGCGTCCACGACGGCTACGACGCGGCGACCGGGATCCTCCGCGTCGCGCGGGACCGCGGTCGCGGTGGACTGCTGCGACTCGAAGCCGGGGTCGACTACTGCGTCGATCGGCGTTCGTTCGGATCGAGTGGGCGACTGCACGACACGGTGCGCGCGGCATTCGCCGACGAACGACTCGCGGCGCTGCTGCACGGCGAGGTCCGGCCCGCGTTCGACGCGGCGCGGACCGAACGTGCGCGTGCCGCGCTCCTCGCGCGTGGGCTCGGTCCGTCGCAAGTCGAAGCCGGTGCGTCGGTCGTCGGCGCCGAGAGCCTCTGCCTGGTCCAGGGACCGCCCGGCACCGGCAAGACGCGATTGCTGGCCGAGGTCGTCGTGCTGCTCGCACGCGCCGGGTGTCGGATCGCGCTGTCGGCGTTCACGCACAAGGCGGTCGACAACGCACTGGCCGCGATCCGGGCGCTCGACGCCACGTTGCCGCTCGTCAAGCTCGGCACGGCTGGTCGCGCGGACGCGGAACTCGAAGCGATCGGAGTTCGGTTCGTGCAACCACGCCGCGCCGATCTCCCGCGTGCAGGGGTCGTCGTCGCCGGAACCTGCTACGCGTTCGCGAAGCTCGACGACGGCGAACGGTTCCACCTGACCGTCGTCGACGAGGCCGGACAGATGCCGATCCCGCATGCATTGGTCGCGATGCGACTCGCTTCGCGGGTCGCGCTGTTCGGCGACCACCGCCAACTGCCGCCGGTCGTGACCGAGCGTCACGACGACGAGGCGGCGGCGCGTTCGATCTTCGAGCACTTGCACGAGCTGTACGGCAGCCACCTGCTCGACGTCACGTACCGGATGAACGACCCGATCTGCGCGACGATCAGCGAGCTGTTCTACGGCGGGCGCTTGCACCCCGAGCCGAGTGTCGGTGCGCGTCGAGCGCCGTTCGTTCCCGGCGGGCGGTTCGACTGGTGGCTCGATCCCGAGCGCCCGCTGGCGATGGCGCTCGTCGATCACGTGCAGTCTGGGCCGCGTTCGCCACAGGAAGCGACGTTCGTCGCCGATCTCGTCGACGAAGCCGTGCGGCGGCACGACATCGACCCAGCGCAGATCTGCGTCGTCGCGCCGTTCCGCGCACAGGTGCGTGCGATCCGAGATGCGCTGACGAAGCGCGGGCTCGGCGCCGCGGACGGACTGACGGTCGACACCGTCGAACGGATCCAAGGTCAGCAGCGCGAGATGGTCGTCCTGTCGATGGCGATGGGCGACGCCGAAGCGCTCCGCAATCGGGCGGCGTTCTTCTTCTCGCCGCAGCGGCTGAACGTCGCGCTGTCGCGTGCACGCACGAAGGCCGTCGTCGTCGCGTCCCCGCGGATCTTTCGTGCGCTGCCGCTCGATCCAGCCGCGCTCCGCGCCGCGGCGCTGTTCCGCCGCCTCGAACGGCTGGTGCCGAAGCTGGCGGCCGCAACCGTCGCCAGCCGCGAGCGCGCGGTGACTCCGCGCGTCCACCGCGCCGCGCGAAAGGCCTGAGGCGCTGCGTCAGTTCCGAAACACGGCGGCGAGCAGATACGCGCCGAACAGGACCGCGCCGAGCACGACGCCGAGCACGACCGTGCGGGCGAGATACGCGAGAAGTCGCAGCGGTTCGCGCGCGCGCGTCACGGCAGACCCGCGAGCGCGCGGAACTCGGCTTCGTCGAGGATCCGCAGTCCCAGCGTCCGCGCCTTGTCGAGCTTGCTGCCGGCGTCGGCGCCGGCGACGACGTCGGTGACCTTCTTCGAGATCGACGCGGCGGTCTTCGCACCGAGGTTCTCGACGAGTGCGCGGGCCTCGTCGCGACCCATCGACGCGAGGCCGCCGGTGAAGCAGAACGTTCGACCGGCGAGCGGGCCGGCCGCGGTCGCCGCCGTCGACTGCGGCGCGAGGCCCGCGGCGCGCGCGCGTTCGAGGAAGCGCACGTTCGCTGCGATCCGAAAGAACCGATGCACCGAACGCGCGACTTCGGGCCCGACGTTCTCGACCGCCATCAGGGACGTCTCGTCGGCCGCCGCTACGGCGTCCAACGATCCGAAGTGCGCCGCGAGATCGCGGGCGGTCTGCTCGCCGACCTGACGGATCCCGAGTGCGTTCAACAGTCGCGCGAGTGGGGGGCGCTTCGCCGCCTCGATCTCCGCCGCCAGCTTCTCGAAGCTCCGTTCGCCGAATCCCTCCAAGGCAACGATCGCGTCCTTGCGCTGCGGCAGATCGAAGACGTCTTCGGCATTCGCCAACAATCCGGCGTCGATCAGCTGCTCGACGCTCTTCTGACCGAGACCGCCGATGTCGAGCGCCCGACGGGATGCCATGTGCACGATGCGCCCACGGAGCTGGTCGCGGCATTCGATGCTCTCGCAGTAGACGAATGCGTCCTCCGTCACGACCGCGCTGCCGCAGGTCGGACACCGCGTCGGCGGCAGCGTCGGCCGTGACGCCGGGCCGCGGCGGTCGACGTGCACGGCGACGACGTCGGGAATCACGTCGCCAGCGCGCTCGATGTCGACCTGATCGCCCGCGCGCACGTCGCGCTGCGCGAGCAGCGCCCAGTTGTGCAGCGACGCGCGCCGCACGGTCACGCCGGCGAGTTCGACCGGTGCGAGCTCGGCGACCGGGGTGATCGCACCGGTACGTCCGACTTGCGCGGTGATCGCGACGACCGTCGTCGTCGCCTGCCGCGGCGCGAACTTGAACGCCAACGCCCACCGCGGCGTCCGCGACGTTCGGCCGAGCCGCCGCTGGAGTTCGAGGTCGTCGACCTTCGCGACGATGCCGTCCATCTCGTAAGGGATCGACTCGCGCTGTGCTTCGAGCGATGCGTGATACGCAAGGATCCCGTCGACGCCGTCGACGACCTCGCTCGGTGTCGTCGTCTTGAAGCCGAACGCACGCAGTCGATCGCGAAGCTCCTGGTAGCGCGTCGCCGTCACGCCTTCGACGTGGCCGACACCCCAGGCGATGAACTCGAGTCCGCGCTTGTCGACCTCTGCCGGATCGAGCAGCTTCAAGCTGCCGGCGGCGGCATTACGCGCGTTGCGAAACGGCGTCTCCGTCGTTGTCGCCGCGCGGTCGCGCAGTCGATCGAACGCGCTGCGCGACAGGATGACTTCGCCGCGAACCTCGATCCGCTCCGGCGCGTCCGGTCCGAGCACGAGCGGAACACTGCGAATCGTCCGCAGGCTCGCCGTGACGTCCTCGCCACGTTCGCCGTCGCCGCGCGACAAACCGCGCACGAGCCGGCCGTTCTCGTAGAGCAGGTTCGCGCTGATGCCGTCCAGCTTCGGCTCGCAGACCCATCGCACCGTCGAACCATCGACGTCGCCGAGGAGCCGTCGCGTGCGGGCGTCGAACTCCCGAACCTCGTCGGCGCTGGTCAGCGATTCGATCGAGTGCATCGGCACCAGATG
>JAEYTU010000321.1 GCA_023433825.1 Planctomycetota bacterium | reverse complement strand
GTTCCTGCAACTGCTCGCCGAGCCCGGGAAACCCCCGGCGCCGCCGACGACCGTGACCGAAGTCGGCAGCGTCGAGAGCCGCTGCGTGCTCGCACAGATGCTCGCCGGCAAGTCCGTCGAGCTCGTCTACTTCGACAAGTTCGAGACCGTTGCCGGGACGAACATCGCGGCCCCGGTCACGTCGACGGCGCCGAGCGCCGCCGGCAACTTCACGAATTCGATGGTCCTCGTGACGGCCGACGTCGAGGCGCTCTCGGCGTTCGAGGACGCACTGAACTTGTTTTTCGCCTACACGCCGCAGGTCGAGATCGAAGTCCAGATCGTCGAGTACTCGACGACCGAGGCGACGAGCTTCGGCGTTCGGCCGATCGCGCCGGGCACGCCGCTCTTGTCGAACCAGTCGTCGAAAGCGCTGATCAAGAGCATCACCGGGGTCTTCCCGCTGACCCCGATCCTCGGCGCCGGCGCGACCGGTGACGTCGCGTCGCGCGACACGCTGGTCTTGGGCGGCATTCACGACAGCTGGGAGCTGAACGCGATCGTGCAGGCGCTCGAGACCGCGAGCATCGCCGACATCATCAGCACGCCCCGGATGGTCGTTCGCAACGGCGGGATCGCGTCGGTCATCACGACGACGAAGTTCCCGTATCCGGAGGCGCGGATCTCCAGCTCGGGCCAGAACGTGACGGCGAACATCAAGTTCGAGAGTGTCGGCGTCCGGATGAACATCCGCCCCGTCATCGCCGGCACGGACACCGTGATCCTCGAGATCTTCGCGGACGTCTCGACGGTGACCGGGTTCGCCGATACCGAGCCCGTCGACACGCCGATCATCTCGAACCGTTCGGCGACGACGTCGGTCCACGTTCCGAACCGGATGACGACGGTCATCGGTGGGCTGAAGACCGTCAGCACGCTCGAAAGCGAGTCGAAGATCCCGCTGCTCGGCGACATCCCGATCCTCGGATACCTGTTCCGCGCGACGTCGACCGGCAAGCAGACGACGACGCTCGCGTTCCACATCACGCCGCGGATCGTCGAAGGCCCGCGCGGCTTCCGCGCGAACTGACCCACGCGCTGTCGCTCACCGGGGGCCGAGGGCTGGCATCGCCCCGGAGGGGCGGGAAGATGCGCCGCCGGCCGTCGTCTGATCACGGCCCCTGGAGTTCCTCGATGTCGCACGAACCGACCCCCACCCGAACGCCTGCCGAAGATGCCTCCGGGATGGCGCTGGTCCTCGTGCTGATCTTCACGGTCCTGATCTACGTGCTCGTCGCCGAACTCGTGACGACGGCGCAGATGGCGCGACTGACCGGTGAGAACGACGGCGTCCTGAGGCGGATGCAGGACCACATGATCTGGTCGCAGACCGAGATCGAGCAGACGTTGAAGGACGATCTCGCGGCCGGCGCTGCCGCGTCGGAGGAAGGTGGCGGGGCGCTCCCCGGCGGCGCGGCTGGCGGCGCGGCTGCGGGGGGCGGCGAGGAGGAAGGCAACTCCGACAGCAGTCAGGACTCGTGGTTCGAGCCGACGTCGTTCTCGGAAGGCGACCTGACGACCTACGTCTTCGTCGAGGACGAGAACCGCAAGTTCAACGTCCTGACGTTGATCAGCCCCGACGACGACTTCGCCCGCGCGTCGCGCGAACGATTCGCGCGGCTGATCGACGCGATGCGCGAGGACACGCAGTTCGACCTGACGCAAGGCGACGGCGAGCAACTGGCCGATCAGCTGATCGAGTGGATGCGCGGTCGCAATCGCAACGACCAGATCCCGCGTCCGCCGCTGAAGAGCGACGAGACGAAGCGACCGGACGTCACGCTGCCGCTGCACCTCGACGAGTTGCTGATGCTGCGGAGCGTGACCGAGGACATCTACTTCGACCGCGTCGAGGACAAGAAGCTGCTGCTCGGGCTCGAGTCGGTGCTGACGATCTACACGTCGTTGAAGGTCGATCCCGGCGATCCCGAGAAGCTCGCACGCCAACAACTGCAGCAGCGAACGAACCGACCGGCCGCGAGTACTTCGCCGCAGTCGCCGCAACCCGGTGGCGGCACGACGCCGCCGCCGGCCCAACCCGGCGCCAGTGGCGAAACGACGCCCGAGCAGCCGCTCGGCGTCGGCATCCGGATCAACATCAACACCGCGCACCGCTGCGTGCTTCGCGCGCTGTCGCCGCCGAACGAGATCCCCGACGCCGTGATCGACGCGATCCTCCGCTACCGCAACGAGGAGGAGCCACCGGAAGAAGGCGAGGAAGGGGCAGAGGGTGCCGCTGGTGCCGGAGCGCCGGCCGACGACTACAGCGGCGACATCTCGGAAGGTCAGACGGTCAAGAAGAAGATCTTCAAGTCGCTGGACGACCTCGAGCAGATCCCCGAGTGGAAGAACCTCGCCGACGTCGAGGCGAAGACGAAGTTCACGAAGCTGCTGACGGTCGAGTCGCACGTGTTCTCGATCCACATGGCGTCGATGTTGAAGCGCAACGAGCAGACGCGCTCGTTCGTGCTGCGTCGGACGCGTTCGGTCATGGTGCGCCTCGAGGGCGAGGAGGAGGCGAAGCTGCACCCGCTGATCCTGCTCGAGGATCGCAACGGGTTGCGGATCTTCCCGATCGACCTGCCCGAACAGCAGGGCGAAGAACTCGCCGCACGGCTGATCGACATGGACTACTTCACGCGGCAGGAGCGTGACTGGAACCCGTTCTTCCTCGAGTTCTATCTGCCGCAGGAAGAACTGAACCTGCCGCAGTCGCGCAGTCGGTGACGTTCTCGCCGGGGCGCTACTGGGACGCGCTGGCGCGCGAAGACGCGCTGCGTGCGATCTACGACAACGACGCGATTCGCGCGGCTGCCGATCGTCAGGCGCACTTCGACGCGGCCGGCGTCGACGAGGCTCGGTACCTCGCGTGGTTCGTCCATCCGGACGCGCACGTCGTCGATCTCGGTTGCGGCATCGGCCGACTCGCGCGACCGCTCGCGCCGCTGTGTCGGACGCTGACCGGCGTCGACGTCTCGGCGGAGATGCTCGCGCGCGCGAAGGCCTATCTCGCCGGTGTCGACAACGTCCGGCTCCTGCAGACCGATGGTCGGTCGCTCGCCGGAATCGACGCCGGCACCGTCGACTTCCTGTACTCGGCGTTGGTGCTGATCCACGTCGATCGCAGATCCGCCTTCCACTACATGAACGAGATCCGACGCGTGCTCGCCGCGCAGGGTCTCGCGTGGCTGCAGTTCCACGACATCGAGTCGGACGCCGGACTCGCGAAGTTCGTCGAGAAGTCGACCTTCGACGATCCATTGGAGTTCTACACCGAGGCCGAGCTGCGTCGGTTGCTCGGCGCCGCCGGACTGGACGTCGTCGCCGTCGAACGTGGTGTCGGCTTCCTCGAACTCGTCGTCTGCCGCGGGAATGCCGGCGAATGGCTCGCCGCGACGGCCGCTCAGATCACGATCGCTTCGAGCGCGGCGACCGGCGCGTTCGCCGGCGGGAGCGTCGATCTCGCGAGTCCCGCCGAACTGCGGCTGTCGGTGCACTGCGCTGGCGAGGCACCGCGGACCGTCGCCTTGCTCGCGGCGATCGTTCGCGACGGGCGTGGTCCCGACGAGTCGGGATGGATGCGTTTCGACGGGGTCGTCCCGCTCCGTCGCGGCGCGACGACCGACATCTCGCTGCGCTACCGCCCCGAGGCGGATGCGAACGCCGACGCCGCTGCGATCTCGCTGGTGATCGACGGCGCGGTCGCCGCCGTCCAACGCGGTCGTGTCGATCGCACGTTGCCGCCCGGCGAAGGCACGCTGCACCTGGCGCTGTTGCCGTCGGGGTGCTGGTGGCGGCCCCAGTTCCTGACGCGATTCGCGCATCTCGCGCAGTCGTCGCCGGTCGTCGTCCGCAGCTGACGCGGCGCGAACCCGCCGGCAGTCACCCGCTCCCGATCACCCGCTCCCGATCAACCGCTCCCGATCAACCGCGCTCGATCACGGCGCGGAACCGGTCGAACAGGTACAGCGAATCGTGCGGACCCGGCGCGGCTTCGGGGTGGTACTGCACCGAGAACACCGGCAGCTCGCGGTGGCGGAGACCTTCGACCGTGCGATCGTTCAGATTGACGTGCGTGACCTCGACCGATGCCGGCAGCTGCTCCGGATCGACGGCGAACGAGTGGTTCTGCGCCGTGATCTCGACCTTCCCGGTCGTCAGGTCTTGCACCGGCTGGTTCCCGCCGTGGTGGCCGAACTTCATCTTGAACGTCTTCGCGCCGAACACCTGACCGAGGATCTGGTGGCCGAGACAGATCCCGAACACCGGCAGTCGACGGCTCAGTTCGGCGGCCGAAGCCACCGCGTAGCCGAGCGTCGCCGGATCGCCGGGACCGTTGCTGAGGAAGACGCCGAGCGGCTTTCGTTCCAGCACCGCGGCGGCCGGTGTGTCGG
>JAEYTU010000289.1 GCA_023433825.1 Planctomycetota bacterium | reverse complement strand
CAACGGGGCCGACGACAACGCGTCGGGTTCGGCGGGCTTGCTCGACATCGCGCAGGCATTCGCGAAGGAGGATGCGCCGAAGCGTTCGGTCATCTTCCTCTCCGTTTCGGGAGAGGAACTCGGTCTGTGGGGGTCGGCGTGGTTCGCCGCGCGTCCGACATGGCCGCTCGACTCGCTCGTCGCGAACATCAACATCGACATGATCGGCCGCAGCGGGATCAACGACGGCACGACGAAGGACGCGACCGACGACGACGGCGTGCTGATCACGCCAAGTTTCGCGCACGGCAAGTTCTCGTCGATCGTCCGCGACGGTGCGAAGTTCGCGACGGCGATGCAGATGACGCTCGCGAGCGGCGACGAGTACTACACGCGCAGCGATCACTACAACTTTGCCAAGAAGGACATCCCGGTCGTCTTCTTCTTCGCGGGCGATCACCCGGACTACCACCAGGTGACCGACCACGCGGACAAGCTCGACCCGGTCAAGATGGAGCGTGTCGCGCGGCTCGCCTACTGGACCGGCTACGCCGTCGCGAACGACGCGGCTCGCCCGTCGGTCCTCGGCCGCAGTCGCGACTGGGAGGGGGCGAAGTTGGACGCGGGCGGCGAGAAGCCGCGGGGCGACAAGTAGTCGCCCCGCCGCGCAAGTCCGTCCGGGAACGTCCGTTGCGATCGAATTCGACGGGTGGTTGATTCGTATATCAGAATATGCTGATATACGCGCCGTGCCGACCTCGATCGCGATCCTCCAGACCACGCTGAAGCTGCTGTCCGACCCGACGCGCCTGCGTCTGGTCGCGCTGCTGTCGCAGGAGGAGTTGGCGGTCCACGAACTGATGTCGATCACCGGGCTCGCGCAGAGCCGGATCAGCAACCACCTGTCGCTGCTGAAGCGCGCCGGCATCGTGCGCGACCGCAAGGACGGCAACTGGAGCTTCCATCGCGTCGAGCCGCCGACCGAAGCGGGCCCGCTGACACCGTCGATCTTCGTCGCGGCCGTCGAGCCGTGGCTGCGGAGTCCGGCGTGGCACCAGGACCAAGTCGCGCTCGATCGCATTCGTGAGCAGCGCCGCGAGCGCAGTCGCGCCGCGCACGACCGACTCGCCGAACGGTGGGTCGAGCGCGGCCAGGAGTTCGCGACCGGGTCGCTGCGCGCTGACGCCTATGCGGCGTTGGTTCCGCCTGGGCTGCGCGTCGCCGACCTCGGCTGCGGTGCCGGTTACCTGACCGAGTACCTCGTGCTGCAAGGCGCCCACGTCATCGCCGTCGACCACTCGTCGGCGATGCTCGATGCGGCGTCGCGTCGCCTGCGCGAAGGGGTCGAGTTTCGCCGCGGTGAGCTCGACCGGCTCCCACTGGCCGACGGCGAAGTCGACGCCGCGTTCGCCAACCTCGTCTGGCACCACCTGCCCGCGCTCGACGCAGGTGCGGCCGAGCTCGCTCGCGCGATCCGACCCGGGGGCACGGCGGTGCTGACCGATCTGCTGCCGCACGACGAGGAGTGGATGCGTGAGGAGATGGGGGATCTTCGACTCGGCCTGAAGCCGGACATGGTCGTCGGTTCGCTGTCGCGCGCCGGCTTCGTCGACGTCACGACGCGCGTGCTGGACGACCGCTACGTCGTCGAATCGAAGGACGGCCGCAAGGCCTCGTTGCCGCTGTTCCTCGTCCGCGCGCGCCGCGCGCACCCGAATTCCTGATCCGTTCGAAACCAACACCGAAACACCAACACAGAAACCAGGTGACCCGATGACTCCGCAGACGCAGACCACGACGAAGAAGCTTCCCTACAAGGTCAAGGACATGTCCCTCGCGGACTGGGGCCGCAAGGCGATCGAGATCGCAGAGAACGAGATGCCCGGGCTGATGGCGCTGCGGCGCAAGCACGGCGCACAGAAGCCGCTGAAGGGCGCCCGCATCGCCGGCTGTCTGCACATGACGGTCCAGACGGCGGTGCTGATCGAGACGCTGAAGGAGCTCGGCGCCGACGTTCAGTGGAGCTCGTGCAACATCTTCTCGACGCAGGACAACGCCGCCGCCGCGATCGCGAAGTCCGGTGTCCCGGTCTACGCGTGGAAGGGGATGACCGAGGAGGAGTACGTCTGGTGCATCGAGCAGACGCTCGTGTTCCCCGACGGTCAGCCGCTGAACATGATCCTCGACGACGGCGGCGACCTGACGAACATCGTCCACGACAAGTACCCGCAGTACCTCGACGGGATCCGTGGTCTGTCCGAGGAGACGACGACCGGCGTGCACAACCTCTACAAGCGGCTGCAGAACGGCTCGCTGAAGGTGCCGGCGTTCAACGTCAACGACTCCGTCACGAAGAGCAAGTTCGACAACCTCTACGGTTGCCGTGAGTCGCTCGCCGACGGCATCAAGCGCGCGACCGACGTCATGATCGCCGGCAAGGTCGTCGTCGTCGCCGGCTACGGCGATGTCGGCAAGGGCTGCGCGCACTCGATGCGGAGCCTCGGTGCGCGCGTCATCGTCACCGAGATCGATCCGATCAACGCGCTGCAAGCGGCGATGGAAGGGTTCCAGGTCACGACGATGGAAGAGGCCGCCGCGCAGGGGAACATCTTCGTCACGGCGACCGGCTGTCGGGACATCATCACCGGCAAGCACATGGAGCAGATGAAGAACGACGCGATCGTCTGCAACATCGGTCACTTCGACCTCGAGATCGACGTCGCGTGGCTGAACAAGAACGCCGCGAAGAAGGTCGAGGTCAAGCCGCAGGTCGACCGCTACACGATGAAGAGCGGACGTCACATCCTGCTGCTGGCCGAAGGGCGCCTCGTCAACCTCGGTTGCGCCAACGGCCACCCGAGCTTCGTGATGAGCAACTCGTTCAGCAACCAGACGCTCGCGCAGCTCGAGCTGTGGGGCAACCCCGGCAAGTACGCGGTCGGTGTCTACACGCTGCCGAAGAAGCTCGACGAGGAAGTCGCGCGCCTCCACCTCGAACAGCTCGGTGTCAAGCTGACGAAGCTGACGCCCGAGCAGTCGGAGTACCTCGGCGTGCAGGTCGACGGGCCGTTCAAGCCCGAGCACTACCGGTACTGACCGGTACTGGCCGACGCGGCGGGAGGTTGGACGGCGCGCCGTTCAGCTCTTCCGCCACTTGATGTTGCAGCCCGCGCTCGGGCGCTGCTGCTCCGACGGACGCTGTCCGGCGAGCAGCGCGTCGAGCGCCGCGCGCAGATCGGCGCCGGTCACCGGCACGCCGTTCCCCGGCCGGCTGCGGTCGAGTTGGCCGCGATAGGCCAGCGTCCGTGCCGCGTCGTAGACGAAGAAGTCGGGCGTGCAGGCCGCACCGAACGCGCGCGCGACCGACTGATCGGCGTCGAACAGGAACGGGAACCCGAACGCCTTGTCGCGCGCGAGCTCCGCCATCCGATCTGGCGCGTCGGCTGGATAGCTCTCGACGTCGTTGCTGTTGATCGCGACGAACGCCACGCCGCGGTCGAGGTACTCGCGCGTCAGCGCGAGAAGACCGTCGAGGACGTGAACGACGAACGGGCAGTGATTGCACAGGAACATCACGACGAGCGGGGTGCCGAACTCGTCGCTGTCGCGCGTCGTCCCCGTGACGGGGTCGTGCAGTTGGAACTTCGGCAGCGGGCTGCCGAGAGCGGGCATGGTGGAGGACGTCAGTGCCATCGGCGTCGCCTCGTTTCGGGCCTTGGTTCTCGCGAGTCGTGGTGCGGAGAGAGGGACTCGAACCCTCACGCCTTGCGGCTGCAGATTTTAAGTCTGCTGCGTCTGCCGATTCCGCCATCTCCGCGGCGGCGCGGAACGTTAGCCGTCGCGTCCGCGCTTGCGAACCTCACGCGACGATTGCATGACGCGCGTCGTGCGGCCACGTTGGCGGACGCAATGCGGATCGAACGCGACACGATGGGTGAGATGTCCGTGCCCGAGCGCGCGTACTACGGGGCGCAGACCGCGCGGGCACTGCGGAACTTCACGCTCGGCGGCGGACCGGTGCCGTGGCCGGTGCTGCGATCGCTGGCGCGGTTGAAAGGGGAGGCGGCCGCGGTTCATGCCGAACTCGGTCTTCTCGACGCGGACCGCGCGAACGCGATCCAACAGGCGGTCGCCGAACTCGTGGCGGGGGACTTCCGCGACGATCTGGTCGTCGACGTGTTCCAGACCGGCAGCGGCACGTCGTCGAACATGAACGTCAACGAGGTCCTCGCGAACCGCGCCGACGAATTGCTCGGTCATGCGCGCGGCAGTCGCCACGTGCATCCGAACGACCACGTGAATCTCGGGCAGTCGAGCAACGACGTGTTCCCGTCCGCGGTGCAGATCGGCCTCGCCGAGGTGCTCGCGACGGAGCTGCTGCCGGCACTGACGACGTTGACGGCTGCGTGGCATTCGAAGGCCGACGCGACGTTCGAAGACGTGAAGACCGGACGAACGCATCTGATGGACGCGATGCCGATCCGATTCGGCCAGGTGTTCCGTGGGTACGCCGGTCAGTGTGCGCGCGCACGGGCGGCCGTCGAGGCGTCGATCCACGCGCTCGGGGAACTTCCGCTCGGCGGAACGGCCGTCGGGACCGGGGTGCACGCAGATCGACGCGTCACGTCGGCGATCTGCGATCGACTCGGTGCGACGCTCGGTCTCGAACTGCGCGAGACGAAGAACCACTTCCGAGCGCAGTCGAGTCTCGACGTCGTCGTCGACGCGAGCGCGACGATGCGGACGTTCGCGACGGCGCTCTACAAGATCGTCAACGACGTTCGCTGGATGGCGTCGAGCACCGTGGACGAACTTCGGATCCCGGCCGTGCAGCCCGGGTCGTCGATCATGCCGGCGAAGGTCAACCCGGTGATCTGCGAGGCCGTGCTGATGGCGTGCGCTCAGGTTCTCGGGAACGACGTGGCGGTCGCATTCGGCAATTCGCAGGGTCAGTTCGAACTGAACACGATGATGCCGCTCCTGGCGCGCAACACGATCGAGTCGGCGCAGTTGCTGGCACGTGCGTGCACGATGCTGACCGAGCGATGTGTCGA
>JAEYTU010000281.1 GCA_023433825.1 Planctomycetota bacterium | reverse complement strand
GACTTCTTGCGCGCACCGAAGAAGAAGACCGACGGCAACGGCCAATGGTCCGGATTCTCGGTGCCGCTGCTCGAGGGCGACACCGACTGGCCGGCCGTCGTCGCCGCGCTCGACGCGATTGGGTATCACGACGAAGCCGCGGGTCTCGGTTGGTACACGGCCGAGATCGAGGGCGGCGACGAGAAGTGGCTCGCAGACGTCGCGGCGCGCATGGATCGGATCCTCGCGTCGTGAGTCGGTGAGCCGGGAAGCAGGAACCTCAGGAACGCACGAAGATGACTCGACACACCGTTCGAACGATTCTCCGATTGGTCGCCGTCGTTGCGATGTTCGCAGCCGTGGTGACCGGCGCGTGGGCACTGCTCGTCTGGAGCACAGTCGGTCCGACGCTGCAGGACGGCAAGGTGAACGTCACGGTCGATCCGGCGCCGATCCTGTTCGGCCCGTCGATCGTGTTCGCCGTCGCAGGCATCGCGCTGTACCTGCTGTCGGGGTTCCTCGCGCGCATGATCCACGACGACGAACAGCCCGAACCAGTCGCCCCCGCAACGGTGAAGCACCGAAACTCGATCCGCTACGGAGCGGATTGACGCCGCGCGGCGTCGGCGCGCGTTCGAACGTTCACTCGAACAGCACGTCGACGCCGGGCGTGCGTTTGACGGCGACTGTCCGCTTCGTCGCGATCGCGTCGTCGATCGCGAACATGACGTCGTGGACGTGCGCGCACGACGCGAGGTCGTTGTGCGGCCGCTTGCCGGTCCGCAGACATTGCACGAACGCCTCGTGCTGACCGAGATACGGGTGGTCGCCGACGGCGCCCGAGTCGGGCGTGCGCGTCGGAATGCGCGCCCATTCGCCCTTCGTCAGTCCCGGCCAATCGAGCGTCGCGATCGAGTCGTTCCACAGCGAGCCCTTGTCGCCCTGCAACAGGACCGGGAACAGATACGGCTGGCGGCACTCGATGCTCGTCGCGACCTTGCCGAGCGAGCCGTCGGCGAAGCGCAACAATGCGACGACGTTCGGGTCGTACTCGTAGCGCAGCGGGTTCTTCCGGCTCGTGTTCGCCATCGCGGAGACCTCGACGACCTCCTGCCCCATCAACCAGATCAATCCGTCGAGGGCGTGACAGCCGGCCGTCAGCAATGCACCGCCGCCGCCGGCGCGCGTTCGATTCCACGGGTACTGCCGGATCCACGGGCCGATGCCGTGGAAGTAGCTCGTCTCGCCGTAGTGCAGTCGCCCGAGCAGTCCCTGCGCGACGATCGCCTTCGCATTGCGGAAGAGGCCGATCCAGCGAAGTTCGAAGCAGACGCTCGTCTGCACGCCGGCGCGTGTGACGGCGGCGAGCATCTTCTTCAGGGACGCGCGGTCGAGCGCGACCGGCTTCTCGATGACGACGTGCTTGCCGGCGCGGGCAGCGGCGATCGTCTCGGCGGGGTGATTCGCGTGCGGCGTGCAGATCACGACGACGTCGAGCCCGTCGTGCCGCAGCATCGCGTCGTAGTCGTCGTAGGCGCGCGCGCCGCGCAGTCCGTGCGCCGCGATCTTGGCCTCGGCGCGCGCGCCGTCCCGCGAGCAGACCGCCACGATCTCGCAGCCTTCCGTCTTGCCGAAGTTGTCGATGTGGGCGCCCGCCACCGAGCCGGTCCCGACGATGCCGATGCCGAACGTCTTTCGCTGCATCGCGCCTTGATAGCGACTGCGCGTTCGAGGCGCGACGTTCCGCGGCGCACGGTCATCGCCTACGTTCGCGGTCGTGTCCTCCGTGAAGTCCCCGGCTGTCGTCCTCCTCCTGTCGGTCTGCGCGTGCGGCGGTGAATCTGCGCCGTTGTCCTCACCGGTGCCCGCGGCGCCGGCAGATCGCGCGGCACCCGCAGAGCCCCCAGCACCCGCAGCCGTCGTCCCTGGACCCGAGTTCGTCGACTACGACGCCGTGATCCCCGGCACCGACGTTCGCTTTCGCATGGTCGCGGTGCAGGGCGGCGAGTTCGTGATGGGCAGTCCGGACGGCGAGCCGGGGCGCGACGCCGACGAAGGGCCGCAGCGGCGCGTTCGTGTGGCGCCGTTCTGGATCGGCGCGTGCGAAGTCACGTGGCAGGAGTACGAGCAGTGGGCGTTCAGCCTCGAGGTCAAGCGTCGCGGCGCCGATCACTCGCGGACGACCGACGACCTTCGTGCGGACGCGATCACGCGGCCGACACCGCCCTACACCGACATGACGTTCGGGATGGGGCACGACGGCTATCCGGCGATCTGCATGACGCAGAAGGCGGCGATGACGTACTGCGCGTGGCTTTCGGCGCGCACCGGTCACGCGTACCGGCTGCCGACGGAGGCCGAGTGGGAGTTCGCGTGCCGCGGGGGGACGTCGAGCGCGTTCAGCTTCGGTGACGACGCTGGCGAGCTCGGGGCGTTCGCGTGGTTCGAGGACAACGCGAACGACCAGTACCAGCCGGTCGGGCGCAAGCAGCCGAATCCGCTCGGCCTGTTCGACATGCACGGGAACGTCGCCGAGTGGGTCGCCGACGGTTACGCGCCGTATGCCGCAACCGCCGACGGCGGCGTGGTCGAGAGCCCGTTCGTCGAGCAGCGAAAGCCGTATCCGCACGTCGTGCGCGGCGGCAGTTGGCGCCATCCGGCGTCGCGCGCGCGCAGCGCGGCGCGGATGCGCAGCGAGCCGGCCTGGAAGATGCGCGACCCGCAGTTGCCGCAGAGCGTCTGGTATCACACCGACGCGAACTTCGTCGGCTTCCGCGTCGTCCGGTCGGTGAAGTGAGACGAAAGTGCCAGGCACGAACGTTTCACTTTTCGCGACGAAGTGAAACGAAAGTGCCAGGCACCTTCGTTTCACTTTGCGCGTTCTTCGGCGATCTGCTTCCCGACGCGGCGCAGCAGGCGAAGGGTCGCGCGGATGCCGTCGGGCTCTGACAGGCGGCCGCCCTCGTACTCGATGCCGACCCAACCGTCGTAGCCGTTCTCGACGACGATCCGCAGCATCCGCGCGTAGTCGATCGTCGTCTCGTTGCCGTCGTTGTCGAAGTCGTAGCTCTTCGCGCTGACCGACTTCGCGAACGGCATCAACTCGCGCGTGCCGAGGTAGCGGTCGTAGACCTGCCCCTTCGCGATCGTGAAGTTCCCGAAGTCCGGCAGCGTGCCGCAGCCCGGGTGGTCGACCTGCTCGATCACGCTCCGCAGCCACGCGCCGTGCGACGACCAACCGCCGTGGTTCTCGACGATCACACTGATCCGCGCCGGCGCCGCGGCCTCGCACAGCCTGCGCAGCCCATCGGCGACCCGATCCCGCTGCTCCTCGCGCGTTCCGGCGCTGCCGGCGTTGACGCGAATCGAGTGACAACCGAGCAGGGCCGCGCGATCGACCCACCGCATGTGATTCGCGACCGCCTCCTCGCGGCGCAGCGTCTCCGGCGCGCCGAGGTCGCCTTCGCCGTCGCACATGATCAGCAGACTGCGAACGCCGAGCCCATCGCAGCGCCGCTTCAGGTCGCGCCAGTACGCGTCGTCGCTCAGCTTGTCGCGATAGAACGTGTTGACGTAGTCGACGCCGTCGATGCCGAACGCCTTCGCCGTGGCCGGGAACTCGATCGGCGGCAGTTGCGGCTGTGTCGTCCCGTAGTGCGCACGGTGCAGCGACCATTGCGCCAGCGAGATCCGGAACGGGAACGCGTTCGGGTCGGCGCCGCGCGACGCCGCGCGCAGTCCCGCCGGAAGCGCGATCGACGATGCCAACGACGACGCGAGGAATTGGCGGCGATTCATCGCCGCACAGTAGCCCGGCCCGCGTGCTTGGCGGAACCCGCGGCGGAGGCGACGATCCGCGCCCCATGCCGACCGCCCACCGCGACCGCCGGTCCCGTGCGCTCGCCCTGCTCGACACCCTGCTCGCCGAGGCCGACGGAACGCGCACGCAGCGCGGCACCGAGTGCCTCGCCGACTTCACGTCGGGTTCGGTCGGACCGGTGCTCGGCGGCTACGACGAAGCCCTCGCGTTCTGCGTGCCCGAGTTCTTCGCCGAAGGTCTCGACGTCCGCACGTCGACCCGGCGCGTCGACGGCGAGACGCGCGAAGTGCGAACGCAGGGCACGTCGTTCGCGTTCGCCGCCGGCGCAATCCTGTACTCGCATCCGGCGGCCTATCACGACGACTGGCAGACGGCGCTGCGCTCCGTCGACGCGTGCCTGCAGGTCGTCGACGCCGAGCCGGCCGGCCGCGACGACGGCGGCACGCGCAACCGCGGCCGCGTCACGTTCCACCTGTTGCGGCCCACTCCGAACCGCGACGCCCTCGTCGTCGCGGCGACGCGCACGATGACCCAGGACGAGTTCGTCCGCATCCTGATCGAGGGCGCGTGAACGTCCTGCGGACGCTCGTCGCAGCCCACCTGCTCGGCGCCGCGATCGCGCAGGATCCGACGCCGGCATCCGCCCCGACACCCGACTTCGCCCGCACGATTCGACCGCTGCTGTCCGATCGCTGCTTCACGTGCCACGGTCCCGACGCCGCGCAGCGAAAGGCCGGGCTGCGCCTCGACGAACGCGACGGCGCGCTCGCCGAACTTCCCTCGGGCGCGCGCGCGATCGTGCCCGGCGACGCGGCCCGCAGTGCGCTCGTCGCGCGGATCCACGAGTCCGACCAAAACGCCGTCATGCCGCCGCCGTCGTCCGGCAAGACGCTGAACGACGACGAACGCGAACTGCTGCGCCGCTGGATCGACGCCGGCGCGCCGTGGGCCGAGCACTGGTCGTTCGCGCCACGCGCACGCGTCACACCGCCGACCGTCGCCGGCGCACCCGACATCGCGGCGATCGACGCCTTCGTCACCGCCGCGCTCGCCCGCGACGGCCGCACGCTGCGCCCGCGCGCCGATCGGGCGACGTGGCTGCGCCGCGTCACGCTCGACCTGACCGGACTGCCGCCGACCCCCGACGAGCTCGACGCGTTCCGCGCCGACACGGCACCCGGCGCCGACGCGCGCGTCGTCGACCGGCTGCTGACGACGACGCGCCATGCCGAGCACATGGCGCGGCATTGGCTCGACCTCGCGCGATACGGCGACACGCACGGGCTGCACCTCGACAACGAACGTTCGAACTGGGCGTGGCGCGACTGGGTCGTCGACGCGTATCGCCGGAATCTCCCGTTCGACCGCTTCTCGATCGAACAGCTCGCCGGCGACCTGCTGCCGTCTCCGACGCACGACCAACTCGTCGCGACCGGCTTCCACCGCAATCAGGTCACGACGGCCGAGGGTGGGCTGATCGACGCCGAGTACCTCGCGAAGTACGCGTTCGATCGCACGGAGACGACGGCGACGGTCTGGCTCGGGCTGACGCTCGGCTGCGCGCAGTGCCACGACCACAAGTACGACCCGATCTCGCAGCGCGACTACTACCGGTTCCTCGCGTTCTTCCAGAACGTCGACGTCGCTGCGTCCGACAACAACGTGCTGCTGCCGCCGCCGTCGCTGCCGGTTCCGACACCGGCGCAAGCCGCCGAGGTCGCGCGGCTCGAAGCTCGCATCGCGTCGGTGCAAGCACGTCTCGACGCGCCCGACGCCGACGCCGACGCACGAATGGCGACCTTCGTCGCCGCGGCGCGCACGCGCGCGCGCGACGGATGGCGGCCGCTCGCGAAGCTCGACGTCGAGGCGTTCGGTCTCGCGATCGACACGCTGCCGGGCAAGGACGGGCGCGTCGGCAACGCGAAGAACGGCAACTTCGTGCTGACCGGCGTCGACGTCGAAGCCGTCGTCGACGGCGCATCGCGCCCGGTCGCGCTCGTAGCCGCCGCCGCGTCGCACGCGCAGCCGGGATTCCCCGCAGCGCACGTCGTCGACGCCGATCCGCGCACCGGCTGGGCGATCCTGCCGCACGTCGACGCGCCGCACACGTTGCGGATCGCCTTCGCACAGCCGGTGCCGGCCGGAACCGAGCTGCGCGTTCGCCTGCGCCACGAATCGGTGCACCGCACGCACGAGATCGCGGCCCCGCGCCTGTCGTTGCTGGTCGACGCGTCGCTCTTGCCGAGCCGGCACGGCCCGTGGCGCAGGTCGGCGGCGTTCGCTGCGGCTGACGCCCGCGCGGCGTTCACGACCGACTTCGGTCCCGAGGCGACCGGCACGCTGCCCACGGAGGCCGCGCCCGTCGATCTCGACGACGGCACCCCC
>JAEYTU010000243.1 GCA_023433825.1 Planctomycetota bacterium | reverse complement strand
CCTGCGGATCCTGCGCGAGAGCGATCTCGTCGAGGAGGTCGTCGACGACGCCGACGGTCGCGTGCGGATCTACCGGCTCCGACGCGAGCCGATTCGACGACTGCGCGTCTGGGTCGACACGGTCGAGGCGATGTGGGAGCGGCAACTCGCGTCGTTCGCCGTCCACGTCGCGAAGACCGTCGGGAAACGCGCCGCGAAGTCCTCGGCGAAGCCGGCGCGAAAGGCTGCGACGTGACCGCGTCGGGTCAGCCGCGCGCCGCATCGGCGACCGTCGCCGTGCGCGTTCCCGTCGCGCCGAAGGTCGCGTTCGATCTGTTCGTGCGCGAGGTCGACCTGTGGTGGCGCCGCGGCCCGAAGTACCGGCACGGGACCGGGCCGCATGCGCGGATCGCAATCGAAGCGCGACTCGGTGGGCGCGTGCACGAGACTTGGACCGATGGGGAAACCGAACGCGCGTTCGAACTCGGTCGAATCTTCGACTGGGACCCGCCGTCGCGGTTCGCGTTCACGTGGCGCAACGCGACGTTCGCACCGCTCGAACGGACCGAGGTCACGGTCACGTTCGAAGCGACGCGCAGTGGCACGCTCGTGACGGTGCGTCACGTCGGTCTCGAGGATCTGCGCCCCGATCACCCGGCGCGTCACGGACTCGCGAATCCGGAGTTCGCGGCCGAGTTCGCGCGGTGGTGGGGAGATCAGATGTCGGCCTTGCGGGAGCGAGCCAGCGAATCGTGAACGCCGCGCGCGCCGGCCGCCTCATTGCAGGATGCGCAAGTACTCGCGCCACGGCCCGACCTCGGTCGTGTACCGCTTGGCCATCACGCGGGAGATCTGTGCGACGTGCGTCATGTCGTGGGCGACCCAGGTCGCGAGCAACTGCCGCAGCGTGACCTCGCCGAGCGCCGGGTGCCGGCCGGGCCGCGCGAGATCCGCCGGCGTCAGGTGCAGCGCCGCGAGCGCATCGAGACTCGCACGCCGCTTCGTCGCGAACTCGTCGAGCAGGCTCGGCAACGTTCGCCCGGCGAAGCGCACGTCCTGCGCGAATCGGTCGAACGGCGCGAACGGGACCGCGTCGCCGTGCGCGAGGACGTGCCGCGCGCGCGAGATCCAGTCGTCGTCTTCGCCGTGGATCAGATGGCCGACGACGTCGACGGCGCACCACGTCGCATCACCTTCGTTGCAGCGGAGCCAGGCGTCGGGGAGGTCGCGCAGCCAGGTGTCGAGCACGGCCGGAGTGCGCGCGAGCAGTGCCACGGCCGTTTCCAGTTCGAACGTCTGCATCGACGAATCGGAACCGGCGGCGGCGTGACGGACCAGTCGCTCGCTATCTTCCGCGCCCTGTGATCCGCCTGCACAACACGCTGACGCAACGTCTCGAACCGTTCGTCCCGCTCGTCGACGGCCGAGTGTCGATGTACCACTGCGGCCCGACGGTCTACTCGTCGCCGCACATCGGCAACTTCCGCTCGTTCCTTCTGGCCGACCTGCTGCGGCGGTTCTTCGAGGACCAGGGTCTCCGCGTGCATCAGGTCATGAACGTGACCGACGTCGGCCACATGACCGACGACGAGGCCGACCGCGGCGAGGACAAGCTGGAGGCCGCCGCGCGCAAGGAGAAGCTCGATCCGTGGGCGATCGCGCGGAAGTACGAGGACGAGTTCCGCGACTGTCTGGCGAAGCTGCGCTTTCGGATGCCGCACGAACTGCCGCGTGCCACCGATCACATCGCCGAGATGGGGGCGATCATCGACGACCTGCTGCAGAAGGGCTTCGCGTACCAGGTCAACGGCAACGTCTACTTCGCGATCGAGAAGTTCCCGGCCTACGGCAAACTGTCGAAGAAGGTGCTCGACGATCTCGTCGAAGGCGCGCGGGTCGCCGTGCTCGACGAGAAGCGCGATCCGCGCGACTTCGCGCTGTGGAAGGTCGACGACAAGCACCTGATGCAGTGGGAGGCGCCGTTCCGCGGTGGCGTGCGCGGGTTCCCCGGCTGGCACATCGAGTGCTCGGCGATGGCGATGAAGTACCTCGGCCACAGCTTCGACCTCCACACCGGCGGCGAGGACAACCTGTTCCCGCATCACGAATGCGAGATCGCGCAGAGCGAGGCGCACACCGGGGAGCCGTTCGTCCGCACGTGGCTGCACGTCAAGCATCTGCTCGTCGACGGGCAGAAGATGAGCAAGCGGACCGGGAACTTCACGACCGTGCAGCAGGTGCTCGATCGCGGCTACACCGGCGTCGAGTTGCGGTACGCGCTGCTGCGCGTGCAGTACCGGCAGACGCTGAACTTCACGATGCAGGGACTCGACGAGGCACGCGCGGCGATCCAACGCGTGCAGGGGGCGCGCGAACGGCTGGTGCGGCTGCGCGACGGCGTCGATCTCGCCGGGCGTGACGACGTGACGACGGTCGTCCGCGAGGCCGTCGACGCATTCGTCGCGGCGCTGTCGGAGGACCTCAACACGAGCGAGGCGCTCGCCGCCGTGTTCGGGCTCGTGACCGCGGTCAACAAACGGACACCGGACGTCGACGGCGCGCGGGTGGCGCTCTCGGCATTCGCGCGATTCGAGGACGTCCTCGCGTGCTTCGGCGACGAGCCGACGGCACAGGCGCCACAGGCGCCGCCGGAAGTCGAAGCGCTGTTGGCCAGTCGCCAAGCGGCGCGGAAGTCGAAGGCGTTCGCCGAAGCAGATCGATTGCGCGGCGAAATCGAGGCGGCTGGATGGCGGATCGTCGACACGGCGGCCGGACCACGACTGGAGCGACGCTGACGATGTTCGCCGAGTACTGGGACTGGTTCGTCTCGCTCGAATGGTCGCGACTGCTGCCGGAGCTGCTGGGCAAGGGTCTCGGTTTCCTGCTCGGTTTCGCGGCGAGTTGGTTCCTGCTGTTCCGCCGGCGGTGGAAGGAGCTCCAGCGGTTCCAGCAGGGCGACTCCGACGACTTGATCTTCCAGCTGCACGTCCTGCATCCGCTCGATGGAACGCCGGGCGCCGTGCCGGGGGAGGTCGCGTTGCTGTTCCGCAACGTCGGACCGAAGTCGACCGTGCATCAGGTCTACGACAACCCGGTTGCCCGCGATCTGATGCGCACGATCGCCGACGCGACGTCCCTCTCGTCGCCGGTGCTGCGCACCGAGGGAACACAGGGATTCGAGGTGCTGAACGACGCGCTGTCGTTCTTCGCCGGCCACGCGGCCTTCACGCCATTCGCGCGCGAGCCGTGGCTGTTCGCGATGACCTGCGAGGATCGCAAGCTGGTCCGCAAGAAGTGCATTCGATGCTTCCTGATTCGACCTGCCGACCTCGCGCGATTCCTCGACTGGAACTGGTGTTCGACGCACGTTCGCGTCGAGCGGCCGTGGCACTGGTTTCGCGTCGTCGCGCTGCACCAGATCGCGAAGGAGTGGCAAGCCGAGCAGCGGGCGCACGCGGTCGAGGCTGCGGCCGGCGGCGGCGCGCTGCAGCCCACGGCGATGCCGCTCGTCGATCGCCAACTGCGTCACGACCGGATCCGGACGCTGTCGCTCGGCCTGATGACGGCCGAGATCCCGGCGACCGAGCCGGTGCGCGTCGACTGGGCGAGTCACACGGCGCAGTTGGCGCAGGTGGGACTGCGCTTGACCGACGACGTGACGCCTGCCGGCATCGCTGGATAGCGTTCCTCCCATGCTGGACCGCACCGGACAACGCATCGTCGGCGTGCTGATCGAGAAGGAGCTGACGGTTCCCGACTCGTATCCGTTGACGGAGAACTCGCTGCTGCTCGGGTGCAACCAGAAGAGCAACCGCGACCCGGAGATGAACCTCGAGGAGTTCGTCGTCCGCGGGGCGCTGATGCAGCTGCGGCTCCAGGGCTGGGTCACGCAGCGCGAGGGCGGACGCGCCGAGCGCTTCAAGCACGAGATCGAATCGAAGCTCGGTGTGGACGCAGCAGCGAAGGCGCTGCTGGCGGAACTTCTGCTGCGCGGTCCGCAGACACCGACGGAGTTGAGGACGCGATGCGCGCGAATGGGGCTGCACCGCGACGTCGCCGGGATCGAGTCGTTGTTGCGGGAGCTGGCCGCGCGACAGCCAAAGCCGCTCGTCGAGCTGTTGCCACGGAGACCCCGCGAGCGGGACGCGCGTTGGACGCACCTTCTCGGCCCGGTCGACGTGGCGTCGCCGGCCGCTTCCGAACGCCCGTCGGCGTCGCCGACGTCCAGCGTCGTGCACGCCGATCCGATCCCGACGCCCGATCACGACCCACAGGACCCGCTCGCGCGCATCGCCAGACTCGAAGCACAGGTCGCCGACCTGACGCGCCGTCTCGATGCGCTCACCGGATGACGCGGGTTGCGCCGTCACACTTCCTGTCTCGGAGCGGTAGGTTCCCGGCTCGTCGCGACATGACAGACACCAAGACCACCAGCACGCGATCGCCTCGGGCCACGAAGCCGGAGGTACTGGTTCGCGCCGACGCAGCGCGCATCGCTGCGAACGGCCAGCTCGACGAATCGAAGCGTGCCGAACTCGGGCAGTACATGACGTCGGCGCCGATCGCGAGCTTCATGGCGTCGCTGTTCGTTCCGACGTCCGGCGATGTGCGGCTCCTCGACGCCGGGGCTGGAGTCGGTTCTCTCGTCGCCGCCTACGTCGCGGTGGCTTGCGCGTGGAAGCGGAAGCCGACTTCCATCGAAGCGACCTGCTACGAGATCGATCCGGTGATGCGGTTGCATCTTCGGGTGACGCTGGACGCGTGCGAAGCGGCGTGCGCCGCCGCCGGGATTCGATTCACGGCTCGGATCGTCGAGGAAGACTTCGTCGAGGCAGGGAGTCGGCGGCTCGACGCAGGCCTGTTCGCTCCGAATGGCGCGCCCGCGTTCACAGCGGCGATCCTGAACCCGCCGTATCGGAAGATCCATTCGACGTCGCGGGAACGCACGCTGCTGCGATCGGTCGGAATCGAGACCACAAATCTCTACACGGCATTCGTCGGACTCGCCGTGAGGCTGCTGGAGCCGGGCGGGCAGCTCGTCGCGATCACGCCGCGCAGCTTCTGCAACGGACCGTACTTTCGGCCGTTTCGCGAGCTGCTGCTGACGGCGGCTGCGCTGCGTCAGGTTCACGTGTTCGAATCACGCGATCGCGCGTTTCGCGACGACGACGTTCTGCAAGAGAACATCGTCTTCCATGCGATCCGCAATGGTCGTCGCGGCGACGTCACGCTGTCGATGAGCAGTGAACCGTCGGCCGAGGCCGTTCGGCGGATCGTGCCGTATGACGACGTCGTCGTTCCCGGAGACCGCGAGTCGTTCATCCATCTCGCCATCTCGGCGTCCGACAGCGCGATCGCGGATCGGATGCGCAGGCTTCCGAGCACGCTTGTCGATTTGGGACTCCACGTCTCGACCGGACGCGTGGTCGACTTTCGCGTGCGCGAGCATCTGCGCGACGACCCCGCGCCACGCACCGTTCCGCTGATCTACCCGCTGCACTTCCAGGCCGGATTCGTCGCCTGGCCGAAGCTGGGCGGGCGCAAGCCGAATTCGCTGTCGGACGAGGCCGGTACGCAGAGCCTCCTGGTACCGAAATCGACCTACGTGCTGACAAAGCGATTCACGTCCAAGGAAGAGCGTCGGCGCGTCGTGGCCGTGGTCCTGGATCCGTCGCGGTTGCCGACGGACGTGACGCGGGTCGCGATCGAGAATCACGTCAACTACTTCCACGCCAATGGGGCGGGGATCCGCAAGCGTCTCGCGCGGGGATTGGCCGGGTTCCTCAACTCGACTCTGGTTGATCGGTTCTTCCGGCAGTTCAACGGGCACACGCAGGTCAACGCGGGCGACCTGCGGAGCTTGCGGTATCCGTCGCCGACGGCGCTGGGTGCGATCGGCCGGTGCATCGGAGACGAAGTTCCCGATCAGACGGCGCTCGACCGGATCGTCGACGACGCGCTGGGCCGCTAGTTTCGCGATGGCCTAGACCGGAAAGGACTCGACGCGGAAGTGTTTCGACGCGTCGTCGCGGATCCAGATGTACGTGCCGATCGCGATGTTCTTGTGGGCACTCTGGCGTTGCGCCGCGATTCGCCAAGTCGGATAGGCCGTCGTGAAGCCGATCTGACGCTTGCCGTGTTTCTCGGCAAGTGCGGCGACGCGTGTTCGCTTGTGCTCGTCGACCTCTCCATCGCTCGTGACGGCCTCGATCACCCACAGCGCATCGGAGTGCCGGTTCCAGAGCAGCACGTCCGGCATCGCGTCTCCCAAACCGATCGCGAGTCCGGCTTGCGCGAGTCTGTCCGACGCGGCCTCCGAGATCCGCGTTCCGTCGGAGTCGTCGACGAACAGGATCTCGTACCCCGCGAGGAATCGCGGCGCGTACGCCGCGCAGCAGGCGTCGATCAGAGCCCGATGCTCGCTTGCGACCCGCGCGCGCGTCTGGTCCGCCTGAACGGCCTGGAATGCCAACCGGAGTCTCGACGTGTCGCCGTGAATCCAGTGCTTGAGCTGCACGTCCCAACTTCCGTCGGGCAGTTGGAGCACTCGCACGAAGTCGCCGTCGAGTCGGTATGCGGAGTTCGGCGACTTGGGCGTCGGGTGTCCCGGGAGAAACGTCCGCGAGTTCCGATCGAAGTAGACCGCTTCGATCGCTCCGATCGCGCGCAGTGGCTTGATCCAGTAGTCCCGTCCTTCGCGATCGAGCTTGTCCTTGCCGCGTTGGAGGATTCCGACGTGGCAGCCGATGTGTGCAGTCGTCGCGCCGTCGCAGAATCGAAGTCCCGACGGTGCGGCGGAGAACCAGCTCGCACGGTCGTCGAGCAGTGCGAACACTGCGTCCACCATGTCGTCCGTCGCTCGTTCGAGAAGACCAAGCGCGTCGCGGACCCGGACCTTCGAGATGCCTTGGAACGTGAGTGGGATCGGCGGCACCCCGGCAGCCGTGGCCGTCGCGAGCATCGCTCGCACCTTGTCGATCATTCCCATGCGCGCGGACCGTACTTCGCGTCGGGGTCTGCGAACCAGCGCGCGCGCGACTCGCGCGCCGCTCCCGAGCACCGCGCCGCCTGACGCCCTCACCGGATGACACGACTTGCGCGCTTCCCTCGCGCCGACCGACTCGCCATGATCCCGCGCCGTTTTCGATCCGGGAGCGGATCGGGGCTGGTGTCCCGTCAGGTCTTCAAAACCTGTGGGGGTCGCCCTCGCGGCGGTCCCGGTGGGTTCGATTCCCATGCGCTCCCGCCATTTTCCGATCCCTCGGCTCGGCCTGCCGCCGCGATGACGATCCCGACGCCCACCGAGCTGGAGATCCGCGGTTACGTCGTCCAGGCGTTCTGCGATGGCGTCGGCGCCGGCGTCGACACCGAGACTTCGCTGGTCGGCGCTGGCATCGTCGACTCGGCCGGCGTCGTGCAGATCGTGCTGTTCCTCGAGGACCGATTCGGCGTCAAGGTCGACGACCTCGACGTGCGGCTCGAGAACTTCGACACGATCGCTGCGATGGCGCGGCTCGTCGGGCGCCTTCGCGGCGACGCAGCATCCCCGGCGACTTGATCGCGTCGCGGCGGCGGCCCACATCGATCACCTCTTGTGTGTGTGGGGCGCCGGCTTCGGGACCTCCGGTTCCGAGGCCGGCGTCTTTCTCGGTGCACGCCACTCGCCATCGCTCGTCCGACGCACGGACGCGCTCTCGAAATCCGAGCGGCGGTCGCTACTCTGCCCGGCCTCCATTTGGAGACAGCGGTGGTCGACTTCCTTCTAGCCGTAGTGGGTTTCACGTTGCCGGTCCTGGTCGTCGTGGGACTCGCCGTAGCCTTCAATCGCAAGCTGGCCGGGTCCTGCGGAGGCATCGGTTCCGATGGCAAGTGCGGTCGCTGCGGTCGCAGCGGCGACGAACTGCCGGCGCCGGCCGCCGACGGTCGACAGGAACGCTGCCCATGACGCTCTGCACGACGCATCGCCATGCGACTCGTCGCCGACCGCCGGCCGACGGTCGCGGTCGCACCCCTTGGCGCCGACCCGCCGACTGAAATCCGCGCCGCCCGTCGCTGTTCCGAAACGCATCCCAGTCTGCTCCCCCGCCGCAGACTTCGACCCCGACCCCGAGCCATGAGTTCCCACCACATCCGCAAGGGATTCGACATCCGCATCGCCGGCAAACCTGCCGCGAACGTGGCCGATGCGCCCGAGCCGCGAATCGTCGCTCTCGATCCGCACGAGTTTCCGACGGTCAAAGGGAAGGTCCTCGTCGAGGAGGGCGACACGGTCGAGACCGGTACGCCGCTGATGCTCGACAAGCTCGACCGCGACGTGCAGTTCCTGTCACCGGCCACGGGCCGCGTGCGCCGCGTCGTCTACGGCGAGCGAAAGTCACCGCAGCGGATCGAGATCGAGGTCGCCGGACCCGATCGCCACGCGTCGATCGCGACGCTCGACCTGCAACGCCTCGCGACGACCGACCGCGCCGACTTGATCCTCGCGATCAAACGCGCCGGGTTGTGGCCGTTGCTGCGCCAGCGGCCGATCGGCCGGATGGTCAAGGGCGACGTGATCCCGACGGCGATCTACGTCAACGGGATGGACACCGAGCCGCTCGCTGCCGATCCGGCGTTCGCCGTCGCCGGGCAAGGGACCGACCTCCAACTCGGTGTGCAGTTGCTGAAGCGGCTGACGTCCGGCCCCGTGCGCCTGACGGTTCGCGGTGGCGCGCCGCGCCCGAAGGAGTTCACCGACCTGCAGGGTGTCGAAGTTCACGAGTTCCACGGTCCGCACCCGGCCGGACTCGTGGGAACGCACATCGCGCGCATCGCGCCGTTGAAGGCCGTCGAGACCGTCTGGTACCTGAAGGCGCAGGAAGCGGTGCTGCTCGGACGCTGGCTGCGGACCGGGCAGTATCCGTGGCAACGCCTCGTCGCCGTGTCCGGCTCGCAAGCGCGCCAACCGCAGTACTTCCGCATCCGCCAGGGCGCCGACCTGACCGTCGTGCACGGCGGGCAGCCGTTCGACGGTGACACGCGGATCATCAACGGCACCGTGCTGAACGGCGTCGCCGTGGACGCCGCGCAAGCGACGCTCGGGTTCTATGCGCAGACCGTCACGCTGATCCCCGAGGGCGGCGACACGCGCGACCTGATCGGGTGGATGCTGCCGCAGATCGGCAAGCACAGTGCGTCGCGCGCCGTGTTCTCGTGGCTCGCGCCGAAGCAGGAGTACGTGCTCGACGCGCGCTTGCACGGCGGTGTCCGCCACATGGTCAACATCGGCGCGATGGAGGCCGTGCTGCCGCACGACATCCATCCGTACCCGCTGCTGCGATCGGTGCTGGCCGGCGACCTGGAGGAAGCGGTGCAGCTCGGGCTGCTCGAACTGACCGAAGAGGACGTCGCGTTGTGCACGTTCGTGGATCCGTGCAAACAGGAAGTCGGCGCGATCGTCCGCAGTGGACTGGACATGTACGAGAAGGAAGGCTGAGGCCAGATGAAGTTCCTACGCAACCTCGTCGAGCGCGGCCGCAAGCTCTACCACGCGCCGGACGCACCGCTGCACAAGGTCTGGCCGCTGATCGACGCGCAGGAGACGTTCCTGTTCGCGCCGGACACGAAGACGCAGAAGCGCGGACCGCACGTCCGCGACTACATCGACCTCAAGCGGGTCATGTTCACGGTGATCGTCGCGCTGGTCCCGTGTCTGCTGTTCGCGATCTACAACACCGGCTACCAGCACTTCGCCGCGCTCGCGCGGATGGCCGGCGACGGCGCCGGACCGGCGTACGTCGCGAACTGGATGCAGGCGCTCGTGCTCGGCTCCGACTACGCGCCGAACGTCGCGCAGCCGGGGTTCCTCGACATCGTCCTGTTCGGGCTGTCGAAGATGCTGCCGATCCTGGTCGTCAGCTACGTCGTCGGTCTGACGATCGAGGGGTTCTTCGCCGTCATCCGCAAGGAGGAGATCAGCGAGGGGTACCTCGTGACCGGCATCCTGATCGCGCTGATCGTGCCGGCCTCGATCCCGCTCTGGCAGCTCGCGCTGTCGGTCGCGTTCTCGGTCATCCTGGTCAAGGAGGTGTTCGGCGGAACCGGCATGAACATCTTCAACGTCGCGTTGATGAGCCGCGCGTTCCTGTTCTTCGCCTATCCGGCGCAGATCTCGGGTGACCTGGTCTGGGTGGCTGGCAACGGCAAGGCATCGCTGATCGACGGCTACAGCGGCGCGACGCCGCTCCTCGCGGCGGCGAACTACAAGCCCGGTGCCGACCCGGCGATCCAGAACGCCGGCGATGCCGTCGCTGCCGCCGGCTACGACCTGTGGGAACTGTTCGTCGGCCTGATCCCGGGGAGCGTGGGTGAGACGAGCAAGCTCTGCATCCTGCTCGGCGCCGCCTACCTGCTGATCACCGGCGTCGCGTCGTGGCGAACGATGCTCGGTGGATTGATCGGCCTGCTCGCGACCGGGCTGCTGTTCAACCTGACGCTGTCCGATCTCAGCGGGATGCCGAGCCTGCCGTGGTGGGAGCACCTGTTCATGGGCGGCTTCCTGTTCGCGCTCGTGTTCATGGCGACCGATCCGGTGTCGAGCCCGGACTCGCACCGCGGGCGGTGGATCTACGGAATCCTGATCGGCGTCGTCACGGTCCTCGTGCGGGCGATCAACCCGGCATACCCGGAGGGCGCGATGTTGTCCGTGCTGCTGTTGAACGCGTTCGCGCCGACGATCGATCACTTCGTCGTCGCGTCGAGCATGAAGCGGAGGAAGGTGCGCCTTGGATAAGAACAGCAACGCCTACGTCATCAAGTTCGCGCTGATCATCTGCGTGGTCTGCAGCGCTGCGTTGGCGATGGCCTACAACGTGCTGCGTCCGCGTCAGGAAGCGAACGCCGAGTTCGACCGGCAGCGCAACGTGCTGAAGGCCGCGGGGCTCTACGACCCGGCCGACACGACGACGACGCGTCCGAAGCTCGAGCAGCTCTACAAGGATCGCGTCACGGCCGTCGTCGTCGAAGGCCAAGGTGGCGAGGTCACGACGGCGCCGGAGCGCGTCGTCGCGAGCAAGATCACTCCCGACGAGCACGCCAAGCTGCGCGATGCAGCCGAGAAGCGGCGCGTGCGATTGATCTACGTCGCGAAGGACGAGTCCGGCGGCGTCCTCGCCTACGTGCTTCCGATCAGCGGCAAGGGTCTGTGGAGCACGCTCTATGGGTACCTGGCGCTCGGACCGGACGCGAACACGGTCAAGGGGATCACGTTCTACAAGCACGGCGAGACGCCGGGCCTCGGTGGCGAGGTCGACAACCCGAACTGGACCGCGCAGTGGGCCGACAAGCAGATCCTCGCCGACGCGGCCGGGGAGCCGAAGCTCGTCAGCGTGGTCGTCAAGAAGGGGACCGTGAACCCCGAGAACGCAAACGAGAAGCTCCACTACGTCGACGGCCTCGCCGGCGCGACGATCACGAGCAACGGCGTCACGCGTTTCGTGCAGGCGGACCTTCAGTGGTACGCGCCGTACTTCAAGGAAACCTGGGCGCGTCGGAACTGACCCCGCCAACCGGATCGAGATCGAGGAACCCGAGATGACGACGACTGTCGACGCACCGAAGACGGCGACGCCGCTGTTCGGCAAGAACGAGCGGAAGATCCTGGTCGACCCACTGTGGGACAACAATCCGATCGCGCTGCAGATCCTCGGGATCTGTTCGGCGCTGGCCGTGACGACGAAGCTGGACACGGCGCTCGTCATGTGCGTCGGCGTGATCACGGTCGTGTGCCTCAGCAACACCGTGATCTCGCTGCTGCGTCACTACATCCCGAACAAGATTCGCATCGTCGTTCAGCTGACTGTCATCGCGAGCCTCGTGATCGTGCTGGACAACGTGCTGAAGGCGTATCTGTTCGACGTCAGCAAGCAGATGTCGGTCTTCGTCGGACTGATCATCACGAACTGCATCGTGATGGGGCGCGCCGAGGCGTTCGCGATGGCGAACCCACCGTGGCGCAGCTTCCTCGACGGTCTCGGCAACGCGCTCGGCTACGCGTGGATCCTGATCGTCGTCGCGGTGTTCCGTGAGATCTTCGGTTCCGGCAAGTTGCTGAACGTCCAAGTGATCCCGCAGTCGTGGTACGAGGCGGGGTTCGTCAACAACGGGCTGATGGTGCTCGCGCCCGGCGCGTTCATCCTGCTCGGCATCATCGTCTGGGTGCAGCGCTCGATCTCGGGCTACGCGGAGAAGCACTGATGACCGCATCAATTCCTGCCCTCACCGGCATCGCGACGCTCGGCGCAGCCGATCCGAACAGCCTCGGCAGCCTGCTCGGCTTGCTGCTCGGCGCGATCTTCGTCGAGAACATCCTGCTCGCGTTCTTCCTCGGGATGTGCTCGTACCTCGCCGTCAGCAAGCGCGTCGACACGGCGATCGGCCTCGGGATCGCCGTCGTCTTCGTGCAGACGATCACGGTTCCGGTCAACTGGTTCCTCTACAACGGCGTGCTGCGCGAAGGCGCGCTCGCCTGGACCGGGATCGAGGCGTTGGCGACGACCGATCTCAGCTACCTCGGATTCCTGACGTACATCGCCGTCATCGCCGCGCTCGTGCAGATCGTCGAGATGACGATCGACAAGTTCAGCCCGACGCTCTACGCGGCGCTCGGCATCTTCCTGCCGCTGATCGCCGTCAACTGCGCGATCCTCGGCGGCTCGCTGTTCATGGTCGAACGCGACTACACGTTCCCGCAGGCTGTGACGTTCGGCTTCGGATCTGGCGCCGGCTGGGCGCTCGCGATCATCAGCATGGCCGCGATCCGTCAGAAGCTGCGTGTCGCACACGTGCCGGCGCCGCTGCGCGGGCTCGGCATCACGTTCATCGTCACCGGTCTGATCGCGATGGCGTTCATGACCTTCTCCGGCATCCCGATCGGCTGAGCGGCCGCCCGGGACCTACTCGAGGAAACGAAATGGAGACGTTCGGAGCGATCCTGGTCGGCGTCGTTGCGCTGACGATCGTCATCGTCCTGCTGGTGGCGGTGCTGATGTTTGCCGAGAGCAAGCTCGTCAACAAAGGCAAGGTCAAGATCCTGATCAACGGCGACGCCGAGAAGTCACCGGAGGTCGAAGCCGGCGGAACGCTGCTGTCGAAGCTGTCGGGCGCAGGGGTGTTCCTGCCCTCGGCGTGCGGCGGCGGCGGTACGTGCGCGATGTGCAAGTGCCAAGTGATGTCCGGCGGTGGCGACATCCTGCCGACCGAGCTGACGCACATCAGCCGCAGCGAAGCGAAGGAGAACTGGCGGCTGGCGTGCCAGGTCAAGGTCCGCCAGGACATGGTCATCAAGGTTCCCGACGAGGTCTTCGCGATCCGCAAGTGGGAATGCACGGTCGCCAGCAATCGCAACGTCGCGACGTTCATCAAGGAGCTGGTCGTCAACCTGCCGCCCGGCGAGGTGCTGAACTTCGAGTCCGGCGGCTACATCCAGATCGACGTGCCCGCCTACAAGGGCATCAAGTTCTCCGACTTCGCGATCGAGCCCGAGTTCCGCGGCGACTGGGAGAAGTTCAAGCTGTTCGACCTCGTCACGAACAACCCGGAGCCGGTGTTCCGCGCGTACTCGATGGCGAACCATCCGGCCGAAGGCAACCGGATCATGCTGAACATCCGGATCGCGACGCCGCCGCCGCGGACGACCGGCATCAACCCCGGCGTGTGCTCGAGCTACGTGTTCAGCTTGAAGCCGGGCGACAAGATCACGATCTCGGGGCCGTACGGCGAGTTCCACATCAAGGACACGCAGAACGAGATGATCTACATCGGCGGTGGCGCAGGCATGGCACCGCTGCGGAGTCACATCTTCCACCTGTTCCACACGCTGAAGACCGGCCGCAAGGTCAGCTACTGGTACGGCGCGCGCAGCAAGCGCGAGATGTTCTACACCGAGGACTTCGAGGCCATCGAGCGCGAGTTCCCGAACTTCAAGTACCACGTCGCGCTGTCGGAGCCGCTGCCCGAGGACAATTGGACGGGCTTCAAGGGCTTCATCCATCAGGTCGTGCACGACCACTACCTGAAGAACCACAAGAACGTCGACCAGATCGAGTTCTACCTCTGCGGTCCGCCGATGATGTTGAGCGCCGTGCAGAAGATGCTCGGCGACCTCGGCGTCGAGCAGGATCAGATCGCGTTCGACGACTTCGGCAGCTGATGCCTCCGCGAGCGGCGGTGTTCGCCGCATGCGCGGCCGGCGCGGCGCTCGCAGTGCTCTGCGCGTGCGGCGCCGGCGCGGCGACGGCGCCGACCGTGCAGACGGTCACCGGCCGCACACAGGGCACGACGTATCGCGTCTCCTATGTCGGGCCGCGCCGCGTCGACGAAGTCCGCACGAACGTCGAGGCCGAGTTCGCGACGTTCGACCGGGCGTACAGCCACTGGCGTGACGACGCGACGATCGCGCGGTTCAACGCGCATGCGTCGACCGAGCCGTTCGACGTCGGGGCCGCGTTCGTCGCCGTCGTGCGCGACGCGCTCGACATCGCGATGCGGAGCGACGGCGCGTTCGATCCGACGGTGTTCCCGCTGGTCTCCGCCCTCGGCTTCGGGCCGACACCGGTGCGCGATCCCGATCCGGCCGGGATTGCCGCGGCGCGTGAGTTGGTCGGTCACCAGAAGCTGCGCGTCGTCGACGACCGACATCTCGCGAAATCCGACCCGCGGATGACGATCGACCTGAACGCGTTCGTCCCCGGCGTGACCGTCGACCGCGTCGTCGCACGACTCGGCGAACTCGGCTGCGTCGCCGCGATGGTCGAGATCGGTGGCGAGGTGCGTTGTTTCGGCGTCAAGCCCGACGGTCAACCGTGGCGGATCGGCATCGAAGCGCCGGACCGTGCGGGTGCACCCGGACCGACCGTCGTCCAGGAGATCGTCGCGCTGCGGGACGCCGCGCTGGCGACGAGCGGCAACTACCGGCGCTTCGCCGAGTCCGGGGGTGCCCGTCGCCATCACGTCCTCGACCCGCGCACCGGAGCGAACGCTCAGAACGACGTCGTCAGCGTGACGGTCACGGCGTCGACCTGTGCACTCGCCGACGCGCTCGCGACGACGCTGATGGTCGTCGGTCCGGACGGGGCCGAGGCCGTGCTGGCTCGCTTCGACGACGCGAAGCTCGGGGCGATGTTCCTGCTGCGCGCCGACGCGGCGGCGGACGTCGTCGTGCGCCGATTCCGCTGGTCGGTTGGTCCCGACTGAAGGGCGTCTCGGAGCGGGATCCGCTCGACGCCGTCGCCGCCGCGAAGCCCGTCGCCCAGGATCCGTTCGCTCGACTGTCGAAAGCCTGGACAGGGAGACCGGAACAGGAGGAGCGAGATGGAACGAGGTTCTTCGAAGCGCGCGGGTTTCACGCTGGTCGAGATGCTGGTCACGTGCGGCGTCATGTCGATCGTCGCCAGCATCGCGGTGCCCAGTCTGCTGAGTCGGCGGGCGACGGCGAACGAACGTGCGGCCGTCGCGACGCTGCGTGCGATCGCGAACGCGCAGATGCAGTTCAAGACGTCGACGGCGCTCGACGCCGATCGTGACGGCTCGACCGAGTACGGCACGTTGCCGGAACTGGCCGGCGTCAGCGGGTTGCGCAGCGGTGCCGCGCCGCTGATCCCGGCGATGCTGTCGTCGCCGCTCGGTGTGCTCGATGCGCAGGGGTTCCTGCAACGCACCGGGTTCCACTTCGCGCTGTACCTGCCCGATGCGGCGGGGGTCGGCCTCGCGACGACGCCGGCCAACCTGCCGAACATCGACGCGACGCTCGCGCGGGACTACTGGACGTGCGTCGCGTGGCCGACGACGCGTGACGCGACCGGGTCGGCGACGTTCTTCGTCAACCAGCGCGGCGAGATCGTCCAGAGCAAGGATGCGCCGTACTCGGGTCGTGGCTCGGTGCCGCCGGCCGGGTGCGCGCTGGTGGGCGGTGCGGCGACGCGGATCGACCGCGAAGCCGTTGCGACGTCGGCGCTCGGCGCGGACGGGTTTCGTTGGCTGCCGGTGCAGTGATCGGCGCGAGGTCGCGCGACGGCGTGGTCGCGCGGCTCACCGATCGAGCCGCGTCCGCGCGAGCCCGAGCCCGCGCGACAGCCGGTCGAGCAGCATCGCGAGCAGGATCATGACGAGCAGGTACGTGCCGGCTTGCTCGAAGCGGAAGAACTGGAAGTGCTCCGATGACTTCTCCCCGAGTCCGCCGGCACCGACCCAGCCGAGGACGATCGCGTTGCGGACGTTGTATTCGAACTGGAAGAAGCCATTGATCGCCCACTCCGGCGCCGCACCGGGCGCCGCACCGTAGGCGAATGTGCGTGCCCGCGACCCGCTGGCTGCGTGCACGACCTCGAGTCGTCGCGTCGGTTGGGAGT
>JAEYTU010000141.1 GCA_023433825.1 Planctomycetota bacterium | reverse complement strand
AAGCCGATCCGTTCGGCGTTGTCGAGCCCGAGCAGGATCTCGAGTTCGCGCATCTGCGCCGACTGGAATCCGCTCGCCGGCGACAGCTTGTCGCGGAAGCCGAGGTAGTCGTGCGTCCGCATCGTCTCCATCAGTTCGAAGTGCGACGCGGCGAGGCGGAAGATCGTCGTCACGCGCTGCAGCGCCCGGCACGCGTTGGCGAGCGACGACTCGGGCACTGGATCGCGCGCGAACAGGTCGCGTGCGGTCTTCAGTTCACGCAGCGCGAGCTTGAACCACAGCTCGTCGATCTGGTGGATGACGATGAAGCGGACTTCGTCGTCTCCGAGTTGCGCTTCGTCGCGCTCGATCCCGCTCTGCAGGGCGAGGAGTTCCTCGACCCGGATGTAGTCCCAGTAGCTCGGCTTTCGTGCGCGCTCGGTCATGCGCGGGATCTTGGCATGGACCGAACGTGCTCGCCACGCGCGGCGCGCGCGGCGTTCGCAGTGTGCCGGCTCAGCGACCGGTGCCTTGCTGCAGCTGATTCAGCGGCGTCTGGTCCTGCGTGTTGATCGCGATGACGACCTTCAACTCGCGCTGCCCCTGACCGACGTCGACGTTCTGCTGCGTGCGCAGCGAGTCGATCATCGAGCTGAAGATGTCGGCCGTGTTCGCGCTCTGACGCATCGCGCGGATCACGTAGCGACCCGGCGGCACGCGGCGTGGGAACGTGAACTGCCCCTGCGCATCGGTGAACCCCTCGGCGTGGAACACCGAGGCGCCCTGCGGCGCGGCTGCCGGCGCGCCCCCGGGAACCGGGAGCGGCATCTCGGCGGCCGGCGGCGCGCTCGCGATCGTGACCTTGATCTGTCCGGTCGGCGCGCCGTCGACCGTGACGGTCCCGGCGACGACGGTGCCCGGCTGCATCTGCAGCGGCGGAACGGTCGTCGTGCGCCCGGTCTCGACGCGGTGGTTCTTCTGGAACACGTCGAAGTACGACGCGTGCGTGAAGCTCAGTTGGTAGTCGCCGGGGTTCAGCAGCGCGATCCGATAGCGACCCTGATCGTCGGTGACGACCTGCGTGCGCGTGATCTTCACCGGCATCATGCCGAGGAACATCTTCGTGAACGGGTTGTCGTCGAACTCGTTCGGCATCGTCGTCACGGTCACGCCGGCGAGGCCCTTGTTGTTCTCGTCGGTCACGACGCCTTCGAGCACGCCACCTTCGTTCATCCGAACGATCAGCAGCGGCGGTTCGACGCCGATCTTGACGTCGAACGGATCGGTGAACGACATCGCGTGCCCGGCTGCCTGGACGAGGAACGAGTAGCTGTTGCGATCGGTCGGCGCGATGCCGGCCACCGTCGTGATGCCGTCCTTGTCGGGGCGCGCGCGGACCGGTGCGACCTCCGTGTTGCCGTACTGCACCTGACCGCCTTGGTCGTGGTAGGCCTTCAGCGTCAGCTCGTAGTTCGTCAGCAGTCGGTTGTCCTTGCCGAAGACCTGGACCTTGGCGGTGCCGAGTCGTTCGAGCACGACTTGGACGTCCTGATCGCCGGCTTGCACCGGCTTGATCTCGCCCTTGACGAAGCCCTCGGCTGCGTAGGTCAGGATGTACGGCCCGTCGACGAGACCGAGGATCTCGAACCGGCCGTCGGCGCGCGATCGCGCCTCCGCCGTGCCCGGCGTCTTGCTGCTGATCGCGAGCGCCGTCAGCTTCGCGCCGGACACCGGCTTGCCGTCGGCGTCCATGCACAGACCGGCGACCGAGACGCCCTTCGCGAGTTCGAAGCTGTGGTCGTTCGCACCCTCCATGCCGATCGCGACGTTCGTCAACTCGGCGCGCGCGTAGTTCGGTGCGACGGCGGCGATGTGCGTCATTCCGACCGGCACGTTGGTCGCGCGGTAGAACCCCGACGCGTCCGTCGTCGTGCTGATGCCGCCCTCTCGGCCGGGCGTCGGGCTCAGATCCGGGAAGCCGGTCGCGTTCTTGAACGTGATCGTCGCGCCGGCGATCGGCGCGCCGCCGGTGCCCTGCGCCGTGACGCGACCGGTCGCGACGGCCCCGGTCTGCACGACCAGATCGCCGAGCGGGAACCATTCTCCTGGCTTCGTCAGCCGCAGGTTCGGCAGACGCAGCTCGGCGTACTGCTCGGTCGCGACGCGGAACTCGTAGACGGCGCCTTCGGTGTACTTCGACAGGCCGAGCCGGAACGTCCCGTCGGCGGCCGTCTCGCCGACGGCGAGCGGCGGGCGGATCACGCCGCTCTGGACCATCGCCATCATCCGGAACAAGTCCGTCGTACCGACGCCTTCGACGAGATAGATCGGAGCGCCGGCGAGGATCGTTCGGTCGGGCGCGAGGACTCGCCCGTGGAAGCCTTGCGGGGCGTCCCGGCCATCGGGCCGCGTCGCGACCTCGGTGCGTTCGGTGCGGGTCTCGACGCGCGCCGGCGCGACTTCGACCGGGACCGTCGGGTCCTTGACGTCGTCGGGCGTGGTCGGCGTCGGCGTCGGTTGTGTGATCGCCGGGTCCGTCGGGGCCGGTGCCGGGGGCTTTTGCAGCGCCAGGTACACGCCGATGCCGCCGAGGGCGAGCAGCAGCACGAGCAAGAGGGTCTTGGCGGAGGCGTTCATCAGCGGATCGGTGCTCGCGGGTCGGCGCTGGCGGCGGTTCGCCCAAGTCGGGCGAGCGTCCGCTGCCAGCGGGCATCGGGAGGATGGGTTGGTTCTGGGCTTCGAGGGCGCAGGGTTCGGCCGCCGCGTCTCTCGAACGTCCCAGAGA
>JAEYTU010000095.1 GCA_023433825.1 Planctomycetota bacterium | reverse complement strand
CTCGTGCAACGGCGCGTCGTCGAAGAACGGCCGACCGGTGCGTGACAGCACGATGCCTGAGCTGCCGTCGGTCACGCCGAAGCGACGTCGTGCAGCGTCGGCGTCGACGCTGATCGCGACGACGGCGCGCGATCCCATGTGCTTCGCCTCGCAGACGACCTCTTCGACACCCTCGTCGCGGTAGTAGGCGAACGCCTCCTCCGGATGCTCGAGGAACCCTGGCAACGGGCTCGTCGCCGGCGGCGACATCGTCGGCGGGAGGTGGACGATCCAGCGCGGATCGGCGCAGAAGCGGCTCATGACCTCCAACGCCGCCGCGCTCTCGCCGGCGCCGATCACGATCGAAGGCACGAGCCGCGTGTGCACGCGACGTCGGCCGGTCACGTCCGCCAGGTCGAGCTGATCGTCGTGCTGCTGCTGCGCGCTGCGACTGTCGGCCGGAGCGACGAGCGGCCGCACCGGCTCGAAGTGCACCGCGTTCGCCGGCACGTCGACGAGTTGGCGCTCTGGCCAGCGCAGCGCCGTCAGCCGGCCGCCGAACACGCAGCCCGTGTCGATGCAGATCGTGTGGTTGACCCACTCGGCGACCGGAGTCGGCGTGTGGCCGTAGACGACGGCCGCGTCGCCGCGGTACTCGGCGGCCCAGTCGTGGCGCACCGGCAGCCCGTACTCGTCGACTTCGCCGGTCGTCTCGCCGTACAGCGCGAACTGACGCACCGCGCCGGACGAACGGCCCTGCATCGTCGCCTTCATGCCGGCGTGCGCGACGACGAGGCGTCCGCCGTCGAGGACGAGGTGCGAGACGAGACCGTCGATGAATGCCGCCGCCTGCGCCGTCAGTCGCGCGCGTTCGTCCGGCGGCAGCGCCTCGACCTCGGCGATCGTGCGGTCGAGGCCGTGCTTCGGCTGGACCTTCTTGCCGGTCAGCCAACGCTGGAACTTGACGTCGTGATTGCCCGGCACGCACAGCGCACGACCTTGCGCGCACAGTCGCATCGCGAGCGCAAGCGCGTCGAGATTGCGTGGACCGCGATCGACGAGGTCGCCGAGGAACAGCAGCTTCCGGGGCTCGGCGTGGACGAACGAGCCTTCGCCGTCGGGCTGCCAGCCGAGGCGATCGAGCAGCGTGACCAGTTCGTCGAAGCATCCGTGCACGTCGCCGACGATGTCGAACGGCCCGTGCTCGTCGCGCCGGTCGTTCCACAGTCGAACGCGCTCGACGCGCACCGTCGCGACGTCGTCGGGCACGGCGAGGACGTGGACGTAGCGGAAGCCCTCGCGCTTCAGCGCGCCGGACGGCGAACGTCGGACGCTGCGGCGCAGATCGGCGAACTGGCGGCGGACGTAGTGCGTCGAGTCGGGGCGATCGGGCCGCGCGGCGTTGCGCTCGAGGCACGTCCGCAGCGGCGCGTCGAAGACGATCGCGGTCACGAGCAGGTGGTACTCGCGCGCGATCGCGACCAGTGCGGCGCGGGCCGCGGGTTGGACGTTCGTCGCGTCGACGACGGTCAGCCGCCCGGCGGCGAGGCGCTTGCGCAGGATGTAGTGCAGGACGTCGAACGCGTCGTCGTTCGCCGCCATGTCGCTCTCGTCGTCGGCGACGACGCCGCGCAGCCGATCCGACGACAGGACCTCGGTCGGGGCGAAGTGCGCCGCCGCGAACGTGCTCTTGCCCGAGCCCGACGGCCCGACCAGCACGACGAGCGACGGCTCCGGCAGCGTGATCGTCGTCGGCGTGGCGTCGCTCATGGCGTGCCTCCGTTTCGCTGGAACGTCGCCATCTGCGTCGGCGGGCCGAGTGCCGGGTCGTCCTCGCCGATCGGGTGGAACGTGACCGATCGCCCGTAGCGCTGTGCCGCGGCCTCGGCCCACGCCTGGAACTCGGCACGCGTCCACTCGAAGCGGTGGTCGCGGTGACGCAGCGCGCCGTTCGCGAGTCCCGGAAACCGCGCGTTGAACTCGCGGTTCGGCGTCGTCACGACCGTGCACGCGGTGTCGACGTTCGCGAACAGATTGTGCGTGAACGTCGCGAGTCGATGCGGCTCGAGGTGCTCGACGACCTCGACCGCCGTCGCGGCGTCGAAGCCGGTCAGGCGCGCGTCGCGATACGTCAGCGAGCCGAGCAGCAGTTGGATGCGGCGACGGCGCAGCTCGGGCATGCGGTCGAGCTTCAGGCGTTCCTCGGCGTGCTGCAGCGCGACGGCGGAGACGTCGACGCCGACGACTTGGTCGAAGCCGCGCTCGTCGAGCAGCGCGCGCAGCAGGCGCCCTTCGCCGCAGCCGAGGTCGACGACGGTCCGCGCGCCGGCGTCCTTCAGCGCGTCGACGACGGCGGCGATCCGCAGGTCGTTCAAGCGAATCGGCTTCTCGATCTCCGCCTCCTCGGCCCCGTGCTCGACGGCGGCGAGGTCTGGGTCCTCGCCGTCGGCGAGTTGGCGGAGCGCCAGTCGTGCGAGCCAGCCTTGCCGCGCGAGGTAGCGCTTCAGGATCGTGTCGCGCAGCGGATGACGTTGCAGCCAGTCGCCGCCGTGGCGGAGCAGCTTCTCGACCTCGGCCTCGCCGACCCAGTAGTGCTTCTCGTCGTCGAGGACCGGCACCAGCACGTAGAGCTGACCGAGCAGCTCCGCGAGCCGGCACTCGCGCGTCAGCGTGACGTCGAAACAACGACTGCCGCCGAGTTCGGGGAGCGTCGCGTCGAGCGGCCGTTCGGTCGCCGTGATCGCGTAGCCGAGCGGCTCGAACAGGTCGCGCAGCAGGCGTTCGCCGCCGACGCAGCGGAGTCCGTGCACGTTCACCGTCAGCGGGATCGGCTGCGCGGCGAGGTCTGGGC
>JAEYTU010000093.1 GCA_023433825.1 Planctomycetota bacterium | reverse complement strand
CCCCCATCCGTTGGTGAACGGGCCGAGCGCTGCCTTCCCCGTCACCGGTTTGATCTCGTCGTCCGACGGAACGCGACACGCGTCGATGTTCAGCGCGCCGGTGCCGTGCTCGAGCACGTTGTCGCTGACGGTGCCGGCGAACGGCTTCCGCGCGAGCGTGATCGGTTCGATCGCCGGCTTCAGCGCCGTGCCCCATCCCGCCCACTCGTTCGCCGTCGCCGACACCGGCGCGCCCTTCGGCGTGCGCTCGTAGGTGGGACCGCTCAGCGATCCGGAACGTCGACGCACGGCGCCGGCGCGCCCACGCCAGATGCCCGCCGCCTTGTCGAGCGCCTTGCTGACGTCGAGCGACTTCGGAAAGCCGCTGCCGTAGACCCACGCGAGCATGTCGCGGATCTCGAAGCCGCCCTCTTCGATCCGCGCCGCCATTCGATGCTGCGTCCGCGTGCCGGCGAACGCGAGCAGGTGCCCGCCTGGCCGAAGCACGCGCAGACACTCGATCCAGATCGCAACGGCCGGCACGTCGCGGTCCCAGTCCTTGCCCATGAAGCCGATGCCGTACGGCGGGTCCGTGACCACCGCGTCGACGCTTCCGTCCGGCAGCGACCTCGCGAGAGCCAGCGCGTCCCGCGCGACGACCGCGCACCGGCTGTGCCCACGCAGCACCTTGTCCACTCCCATGCTCCACCTCCGCCTCGCACAGAGGGTGGCCCGGCTGCCCCTGCGTCGGACCGTCCGGAGCACGGCAGCCGTGCGCCCTCGCGCCGCTGTAGCTGCGATGCTGCCGAGAGTTGACAGCGGATCTGCCATCACGAGGACAGCCTCGGGCGAAGCCGCTGCAGGGGAGTTCGATTGTGGAGGTACAGCGGATGCTTCGGCTCGCCGGCGCTCGTCAGGCCGAAGTGGAGCAGCTCCGCTCCTTGCGCGAGGAGGCGTGCGACGACACAGCGAGACCGCGACAGCAAGCGGCCTCCGTTCCCCCATGCACAGACGACGCCGGTGCCCGTGCGCCGCGCCTCAGCCGCGAACTCCGACAGTATGTGGTCATTGCCCGTCCCGATTGGATCCTCGGCCACCGCGAGCGCCTTCGGATCTGTGCTGCGGAGCGCGAAGAGGTTCAGCATCACCACCCCGCCGGCTGACTCGCGACGCGCGAACGCAATGCAGCGTCGGATCGTCGGGTCGTCGACGTCGGCATCGGCGGTGCTCGGATTCAGACCGATCACGAGCATCGGTGGGACCAAGTCGTCCCATCGCCGTGTGAGCACGTAGCGGTAGCGACCACAGGGCGAGATGTCGGCGCTGCGCTTCACGCGCTGGCCTCCAACTTCGGGACGCTCGCCGCGAGTTGCAGCGCGCGCAGCACGACGCCGCCGCGGGCACGAGAGCTTGCCGCAACCGACCGGTCGTCGTCGATGACACCCTTGATGAACCACACCAGGTTCCGGATCCGCTGGACGTCGTCCTCGGCGCCGTTGTCAACCAGATCGAGGAGTTCCTGCGCTGACGGACGCAGGTTCGACTCGTAGCGGACTCGTCGTCGCAGCTCGACGATCAGTTGGTGCTGCTCGTCGACGCGTTCTCGCAGGTCACTGGCCTGCGCTCGCCAATCGTCCTCGCGGCGGCCAAGGGCGGTGACGACGTCGCCCCGCTTGCGGTAGTCGGCCTTCCACTGCGCGGCGGCGGCCTGCGCGAGGTCGCGGTCGCGTTCGGCGAGGTCGAGATCGCTCTTCAGCTTCGTGATCTCGTCGCGGAGCGACTTCAGTTCTTCGGCCTCCGCCTTCGCCTGCTCGATCACACGCGCTGCGATGGCGTCGGCCTGGTCGTTCGGCTCAGCCATCGGCCTTCGCCTCCTTCGCCGAAGGCTTGACGTCAACCCACCACTCGGTCTCCCACGAGTTCGGAATGCCGTCAGCTCGCATCCGGCGCAGTCGATGCGCCGCGATCCAGCCGCGATCGGTGAGCTTGACGATCGGCTGCAGGCCCGTGCCGTTGTTCTCGACCAGTCCCGCGGCCTCAAGATCCTCAAGGCACTCGCGGTCGCTGTGGTCGGACTCTGTCTCCATTCCCCCTCGCAGGCGCGCCGGTCCTCGCTTCCGAAGATGCTGGACGTCGACCCGGCCCTCATGGTCGACAACGCGAGTCTCTAGGTAGAGCAGCAGCGACGCATGATCGCGGCCGAAGGACTCAGCAGGAACGTTGCTCACGTCGCCTCCTTCGCCGGCGGCGTCACCTGCTCGACCTCGACCACGAACGTCGTCGACGAGCTGTAGCCGCGAGAGTCGGTGTCGGGGCTGATCGAATTCACCTTCGGCGCCTGGCCGGCGGCGAACACCGTCGTGTCGAAGTACTGCTGGAGCGCTGCGACCATCGTCTCGTGGTTCAGCGTGATCTTGTTGCTGCCCTTCATGCCGTCTCCTGCGTCGCGCGCGCGGCGGTGCGTTTCTGCCGGATCACCGGAGCCTGCTCCTGCCGCCGCAGGAGCCGCTCGACCGTCCACAGCTCGTCGGGCACGCGCTCGCAGTGCCGACGCGCCGCCTCCCACACCTGCGCGCCGGTCCATCCCGGCCAGCCTTGCCGCCGCAGCCACTCGGGCACGCAGCACGCGGGCTTCGTCGGCCGCTGATCGCACGGCGCCGAGCACGACGCGTTCTTCCGCTCGAACGCCAGGCCGGAGTGCACGAGCGCGTCGAGTCGTTCGGACTCGGCCTGATCAGTCGTGATGCCGCGCGCCGCGGCCGACATCTGCACTCCACGCGTGACGACATCGCCGCACGCGCGAACGTGGTCGGGCTCTCGCCTCTCGGCTCTCGGACTCTGCCGGGCGCGCGCCAGCGCGCCCTCTGCGTCCGCGAGGATCGAAGCCAGCAGCGCTGCGGGATCGCGTGCGGACGTTCCCAGACTCGCTCTCAGGCTCTCCAGATCTGCCGCCGTGAACCCGACGTCGACGAGGCTGTCGAAGAGTGCGATGCGAGCTTCCGGCGATCCGCGGATGCCGGCGTCGACGAGGGCTTCGTAGAGGTCCTCGGTGTCAGCCATGGACCGACCTCCGTCGAGCGACTTCCTCGACGAGATCGGCCGCCCTCACCCGGTTGGTCGGCGGCGCCGCGCCCTTCGGTGCCCACCGGTTGGGGGTATGGGGGAGAACCGTACGTACTCCCTTGGGCTGGGCTGGGCTCTGTATCTGGAGCTCTGCAGAGTCTGCTCCAGCATTGCCTTCGGCAATGCATGGAGCAGACGTACGGATGCTCTCAGCAGTGCTCCGAGCATTGCTCGGGGCATGCTCCGAGCATCCCACATCGATGCTCCGAGCATTGCTCCGAGCATCCTGCATCGATGCTCCGAGCATCCCGCGAGCATGCTCGCGGGCAACGCGCGTGCGATGGTGCGCCCACCGAACCGCAGCCGCCGCGGCGCCACGCGCCGACCGTCGCGCCGCCGCCTCATCCTGCAGCGGAGCGGCGTCCGCCTGCGTCGCCTCCATCCGCTCGACCTCGAGCCGGGGGTTCGTCCACCGGTCGACGTCGGCGCCGTCACCGACACGCACGAAGAACTGCGCCAGCTCGTCGCGCCACAGCCTTGCGGCGCGCGCCCGCGAGCACCGAAGCAGTCGCGCGAGCTTCGTCGCGTCCGACGGAATCCACCGCTCGAGCCAGCAGACCGCGAGCAGCCGGATGTACGCGCCCTCGGCCTCGAGGCTGAGCGCTGCGACGCGACCGTCGGCGAGCCAGTCGCGCGCGTCGAAGGGGAACCGGGGCGACTTTTCGCGCCTCATCGGACGCCCTCCAGAACCCCACTTTTCGTTGCTACACCTTGCAACAAAACGCGAAGTTTCGACCCTCCGGAGGGCGGGTTGCTACATTTGCGAAATCGTAGGTAAGTACCTGACCGGCAATCGGCTTGCGCCACTTCGGGAAGCGACGTCGCCAGGTGGGGTTTGGATTGCAAATCCCTCGACCCGGGTTCGATTCCCGGCGCCACCTCCACACTCTCTCGCGCGATGGAATCTCGCGCGCCGAACCCGCCGCAGCGCACTCCGCGCGACACGAACCTCGGCCAAATCTGCCGGCCCAGACGCCGATTTGTTGCTTCGCGGCGAAACGGACTCAGGGCAACCCCGGTCGACGTCCGATCCTCGGAGCCATGCCGGTCGATGTGTTGCGTGAAGGTCGCACGACGTTCGGACGGATTCGCGTCGTTCAGGATCGAGTGTCGAAGGAAACGACGGTCCTGTTGTTGGTCGGGGAAGGCCACGACGTGCCGATGGCGACGATTCCCGGATGGTTCCCGGCGACGGACGGGCCGATCGAAGTGCTGCTGAGCCCCGCATTCGGCGAGCTGCTCGGCGACGAACTCGCTGCGGAGTTTCACGAAGAGTTCGTCCGCACCGTGCGACGGGTGCTTGGCGACGCCGCGCTTCAGTTCCCGTGACTCGCGACGCCCGCGCTACCCTTGCGCCGTGCCAGTACCCGCTCGCCCCCGCGCCGTCGCACTCGGTCTGATCGCGATCGTCTGGATCGCCGCTGCCACTGGCTGCCTGCCGACGCGAAGCCCGTTCCTCAACGTGCCGCTGGAGTCGTCCGGCCCGTTTCCCCGCACGTCCGTCGTTCGAATCCCCGCCACCGACCTCGCGTCGCGCTTCGGCGAGGAGCCAACGGACTTCGGCTTCTACCTCGGCAGCCGCATCCGACTCCCGGCGCGCGCCGTCGACGAGAACGGCGATCGACGCATCGACGCATGGCTCGTCGAGCCGACGCTTCGACGCGAACGGGATCGACTGCTGATCGTCGTCGGTCAGACCGACGGAACGGCGACGCCCCCGACGCACGAAGTCGACCGCTCGGTGCGCGTGATCTGGGACGAAGCCTGGCGCTGATTCGGCGCGCGCACCGTCAGCCGTCGGGTCCCGCAGGCTGTGGCCCGCGCACGACTGGCTCCCGGCCGCGGAACAGCGAGCGGACGGCCGTCGCGAGCGCCTTCAGCAGAACGAGCGGGAAGTAGACGCAGAGCACGAGGACGGTCGAACCCAGGATCAGGATCGTCTCGAGGACCCAGAACGTGATCGTCGCGACGAGCCGTGCCATGCGTGGGCCGAAGTATAGTCCCGCGTTTCCGCGATGCCGCGCACCGAATCGATGACGTCCCACAAGCCACGCGTTCTGGTCCTGCTCGCCGATGGCGCCGAGGAGATGGAGGTCGTGATCACCGTCGATGTCCTGCGCCGTGCGGGGGTCGAAGTCGTCGTCGCCGGACTCGACGGCACGAACGCGGTGACCTGCAGTCGCGGCGTCCGCCTGCTGCCAGACGCGGCGCTCGCGACGACCGACACGACGAAGCAACCGTTCGACGTCGTGGTGCTCCCCGGCGGCGGCGAAGGCAGCCGACGTCTCGCGTCGGATCCGCGGGTCGGCGCACTGCTGAAGTCGCAGGAGGCCGCGCAGCGGACGATCGCCGCGATCTGCGCCGCGCCGTCGGCGCTGGCCGCGCACGGCGTGGGCGCCGGTCGTTCCCTGACATCGCACCCCGGCGTCGAAGCCGAAGTCGCCGCGCACGGTCGGTACCGCACCGACGCCGTCGTCGTCGACGGTCCGTTCGTCACGAGCCGCGGCCCCGGCACCGCGTTCGAGTTCGCGCTCGCGATCGCCGCGCGGCTCGTCGGTCGTGAGGCCGCGCAAGCGCTACGCGCTCCGATGATGCTCTGACCGCGAATCGACGCCGGTCCTCGTCCGACGAGCGGGGTCAGGGAGTCACGTTGCGACCGTCTTCGCCACACAGACGCGCTGGATCCAGCAACGCATCGAGTTCGGCAGCGCCCAGCGTCGTCCGCTCCGACGCAATGTCGCGCACCGAACGTCCGCTCGCCGCCGCCTCCTTCGCGATCTGCGCCGCG
>JAEYTU010000035.1 GCA_023433825.1 Planctomycetota bacterium | reverse complement strand
GCTGTGGGCGCTCGCGCCAGAGGACCTTCCGCGCATCGCCGAGCGGCTGTCCGGCGGCGGCCGCCGCGCGGCACTGGCGGACTCGCGCGAACGGTTCGAGAGCGATCCCTTCGCCGGCCGCGAGGTGTTCGTCGCCGATCCGCTGTCGCTGCGTTGGCTGCTCGACGGACTCGCGACGGCGCGGATGCCGATCCGGTTGCGCGGCGGCACCGAGCACGTCGTGCTCGACGACGACCGCGGGGCGATCCTGCGGCTCGTCGGAACGCGCCCGCCGTTCGACATCGGCTTCTCGAACGCGCTGCTGGACGACGTCGAGGCACGCCTCGCCGGCTTCGAGTTCGACCTGCTCGGCGGCTACGCGACGGCGCGCACCGACGCGGTGCGGATCCGTTCCGAACTGACCGGATCGGCCATCGGCTCGGTGGTGCTCGTCGGACTGTTCCTGCTGGTCTCGCTGCGCAGCATCGTGCAGCCGCACCTCGCGCTGATCCCGGTCGCGCTGTCGGTCGTGTGGACGCTTCCGGTCGCCGGCGCGCTGCTCGGACCGCAGACGCCGCTGTCGGTCAGCGCGGCCGCGGTGCTGATCGGGCTCGGCGTCGACTTCGCGATCCACTATCTGGCGCACTTCGCGAGTGCGTTTCGTGAGCTGCCGTACCGGTCGGCGATCGAACGCTGCCACGTCGACCTCTGGCGGCCACTGGTCGCCGGCGCGCTGACGACGGTCGCCGCGTTCCTGTCACTGACGCTCGGCCACCTGCCGGGGCTGCGGTCGTTCGCCGTGCTGCTGGCGATCGGTCTCGTCCATGCGTTCGTCGCGACGCTCGTGCTGCTGCCGGTGCTGCTGCGCGCGTGGCGGCACCCGACACCGCCGCGAACGAGTCCGGTCGTCCGGGCGCTCGATCGGCTCGCGCGCTCGCGTCATGGTCGTCTCGCTGCCGGGATCGTCGTCGTGACGGCAGTCGTCGGCGCCGTCGTCGGGATCGGCCGGCTGCAGTTCGTGACCGATCCGGCGGCGCTTCGACCGGCGGCCGAGAACGCGGCCCGAGCCGCGCTCGAACGGGAGCTCGGCTTCGCCGCCGGCGCCGTCGTCGCGCTCGTTCCGAACGACGTCCCGCGCGAACGGATCGACGCGGGTCTGGCCCGGCTGCGCGACGCGGGGGCGATCCGTTTCGCCAACGCGCCGCCACTGCCGACCGATGCCCAGCGCGCTGCCGTCGCGGCGTTCCGGTCGCAGACCGACGACTTCGTCGACGCGACGCTCGAAGACCTTGCCGCGGCGGACCTCGATCCCGAACCGTTCCGCGGCGGCCTGGAAGTGTTCGCGACGATGTTCGCGGCGGACCCACCACCGCCGCCGCCGCTGCGCGTGCGCGAACTCGACGGCCGGACGTGGTTCGAGATTCGGTGTTTCCTGCCGAAGTCCTCGAGCACGCTCGCGCGGTTCGACGAGATCCAAGCGGCGTTCCGCGACGCGATCGACGAGCGAACGCGCGTCGTCGGCGCGATGCTGCTGATGGCGCGACTGCGCGACGCCCTGTTGAGCGACCTCGAAGCGGCTTCGGCGATCGCCGGTGTCGCGTGCTTCGCGATGGTCTACGCCGTGTTGGGCAGCCTGCGCGCGGCGCTGCTCGCGTGCGTTCCGGTCCTGCTCGGGTTCGCGATCACACTCGGATTCGCGGCGATCGCCGCGATCCAGCTGAATCCCGCGAACTTCGTCGCATTGCCGATGCTGCTCGGCATCGGCGTCGACGACGGGATTCACTACGTCGCGCGCGTCCGACGCGGCCGTGACACACATGAAGGAGTGGGCGAGACGCCGAACGCGATCTGGCGCACGACGTCGACGACGGCGCTCGGCTTCGGTTCGTTGTGTCTCGCCGAGAGTCCCGGGTTCGCATCGCTCGGATTGCTCGTCATCGTCGGCGTGTTCGCGTGCCTCGTCGCGACGCTGCTGGTCTTGCCGGTCCTGACGGGCGCAGTTACAAGCCGCCGACAGTGATCGCCTCGCTCGTGCTCGTCGCAGTCTGTCTCGCGCAGACGCCGGATCCGGTGTCACCGCGCGACCCGCAGGCGAACGCCGACGAGAAGCTGGCGCGGGAGACGTTCGCTGCGCTGCGTGAGGGACGTCGCGACTTTCGCCATCTGACCGCCGAGTACGAGCAACATCGGACGACGACGCTGAGCCGGAAGCCGATCGTCTCGTCCGGTCAGATGTCGTTCCGCAGCGATCCCGGATGCCTGGCGTTCGTCGTCGCGAAGCCGAAGCCGGCGCGAATCCTGCTCGACGAGAAGCGCTATCAGGTCTACCGCCCCGACACGAAGCAGATGGAACGCTTCCTGCTCGACGACGCGCGTCTGAGCCGCGCGCTGTTCGATGCGCTCGCAGGTCGATGGTCGGACCTCGACGCCGGCTTCCGGCTGCAGTCGGTGGCGCGGGACGCGGAGCAGCCGCGCCGCGTGACGATCGCGTTCACACCGCGCGACCCGGACGCCAAGCGCACGGTCGCCGCACTCAGCATCGTCGCGCTGTTGCCCGACACTGGCGCAACGGCGCCCGCGGCGGCCGAACTCGAGCAGGTCGGCTACGTCGACGCGCAGGGCGACCGAGTCGAGATTCGTCTCCGCGAGATCCGCCTCGACGGACCGCTGGCCGAAGACGTGTTCGTCGTCGAGCCGCCGCCTGGCACCAAGTTGCTCGAACACCGCGCCCGCAAGCCGGCGCCGGCGCCGACTCCTGCGCCACGGGTTCCGCGAGGCGACCGCGATGGCCGCTGAGCCACTCGCGCCGCACGGGACGCTGCCGGGGTACTACCGCGCTCCGAACGAACGCCAGCCGTTCGTCGACGATCTGTTCGACCGCAGCGCGCGTCACTACGACTGGATCTGCAACGTCATGTCGTTCGGATCCGGGGTCTGGTACCGGCGCCAAGCGCTGCTCCGCGCCGGATTGAAGCCGACGATGCGCGTGCTCGACATCGGCACCGGGACCGGGCTCGTGACCGACGCGATGCTGCGCGCCGGCGTCGCGCCCGACCGAGTGCTCGGCGTCGACCCGAGCGACGGAATGCTGCGCCATCACCGAGCGCGGAACCGCGTGCGCCTGCTGCGCGGTGTCGGCGACGCCGTGCCGGTGCGCGACGGGACGTTCGACTTCGTCGTCATGGGCTACGCGTTGCGGCACGTCGCCGATCTGCAGGCGACGTTCACCGAGTACCTGCGCGTGCTGCGCCCCGGTGGCTCGCTGCTGCTGCTCGAGATCACGCGCCCGCGAACGCGCATCGGGCGCTTCTTCGCCCACACGTGGTTCGGGCGATTCCTGCCGCTCGTGACGCGGATCGGCACCGGCAGCGCCGAGGCGCGCAAGCTGATGGACTACTACTGGGCGACGATCGACGCCTGCGTGCCGCCGGAGCGAATCCTCGCGGCGCTGACAGCGGCTGGGTTCGTCGGCGTCGAGCGCGGGACGCAGTTCGCGATCTTCAGCGAGTACCGGGCGCGCCGTCCGGAGGCGACCTGAGTTCGACGCGCGGTGACGTGAGCTCGACGAGCTTGAAGTCGATCGCGTCGCAAGCCGTCAGGTGGTAGTCGATCCCGTCGGCATGGCCTTGGAAGCCGTGCTTGTGGTCCTTGCCGTGCAAGTGGCCGTAGACGCAGACCTCGACGCCGGCCGCCTTCAACATCGGCACGGCCTCGGTCTCGCGGCCGTCGGTGTACTTCGGCGGGTAGTGGATCAGCGCCCAGGTCCGCGTTCCGCCGAGCTTCTTGCCGGCGTCGATCGACAGCTTCAGGCGCCCGATCTCGCGCTGGAAGATCTTCGGCGCGTCGGCGTCGGCCCACGGTGCACCGGGCGGATCCCACAGTCGCGTGCCGACGACGACGGTGCCGTCGTCGAGACGCACGGCGTCGTTCTGCAGCAGTCGAATCGACGGATGCAGGATCGCCTCGACCTTCGTCCGCGAACTCCACCACGTGCAGTGGTTGCCCTTGATCAGGACCTTTCGTCCGGGCCGTGCACCGAGCCAGTCGAGATCGGGCTTCGCCTCGTCCAGTCCGAGCCCCCACGACGTGTCGCCGCCGACCAGCACCCAATCGTCGGCGCCGACCCGCGCGTCCCAGTCGGTTCGGATCTTGTCGGCGTGGCCGACCCATTGGGGTCCGAACACGTCCATCGGCTTGTCGGTGCCGAAGCTCAGGTGCAGGTCACTGATCGCGAAGATCCGCATACGTGCGCAGTGTGGCGGTTCCGCGCGCACGGAACAGTGGGCCGCGATGGGACGACCACGTTGGTCGAGCAACGTTCCTTTGCGAGACTGTGCAGATGAACGAACGCCCTGCACTCGGAGGCCGCCGCCTCGCTCTCGCCACGCTCGCCACGCTCGCCACGGTGGTCGTCCTCGGCGGCGGCGAGTTGCCGGCACAGGGCCGCACGCCGCCGCTGCCACCGACCCCCGCCGGGTTCGACGACGCGCGGTGGGCGCGCGCGTGGGCGCTGCATCACGAGTCCCTCGTCGTCGACACGCACTGCGACACGACGAGCCTGATCCTCGACGAGGACTTCGACATGGCGCGCCCGCAGAAGCGCGCGCACGTCGATCTCGAGAAGATCCGAACCGGCGGTCTCGACGCGGTCTTCTATTCGATCTACGTCGCGGCTCGGTACGCCGGGGACGAGACGATGCCGGTCGGCACGGAGGACATGTCCGGCAAGCCGGACGGCAGCGCGCGTCGCGCGCTCGCGATGATCGACGGCCTGCTGCGGACCGTCGAACGCAACCCCGATCGAATGACGCTCTGCACCGACACGAAGTCGCTGCGCGAGACCGTCGCCGCAGGGCGTCATGCGGCGCTGATGGGGATCGAGGGCGGACACGCGATCGAAGGTGAACTCGCGCTGCTGCGGATGTTCCACCAGCTCGGCGTTCGCTACATGACGCTGACGCACACGAACCACAACCAGTTCGCCGACACGTGCGCCGACGCCACGCCGCGTTGGGGCGGACTCAATCGGCTCGGGGAGAAGGTCGTTCGCGAGATGAATCGTCTCGGAATGATGGTCGACGTCAGCCACGTGTCGGACGCGACGTTCTTCGACGCGTTGAAGGTCTCGCGCGCCCCGGTCGTGCTGTCGCACTCGAGCCTGCGTTCGCTGTGCCCGCATCCGCGCAACGTGACCGACGACATGCTCCGCGCGCTGGCCGCGAACGGCGGCGTGATCATGATCAACTACAACTGCGGCTTCGTGGATCCCGAGTACGCGAAGCGCACGGAGGCCGTGCGCGCGCATCAGCGCATTCGGCAGAAGGCGATCGACGATCGCTTCCCGAAGGACTCGCCCGAGTGGAAGACGGCGACCGACGCGTTGATGTCGCGATTCACGCCGGCGGAGCCCCCCGACGTCGAGGTGTTGATGCAGCACTTCCTGCGCGCGATCGAGATCGCCGGAGTCGAACACGTCGGCCTCGGCAGCGACTTCGACGGTGTCATGTGCGTTCCGCGTGGGATCGACGATGCGTCGTACCTGCCGCAGCTGACGTATCGGTTGCTGCGCAGCGGCGTGACGGAGGACGGCGTCAGGAAGATCCTCGGCGAGAACCTGATGCGCGTGTTCCGACGCGTCGAGGAGGTCGCCATCGAGCTCGCGACCGAGCCGCCGTACCGCAACGACCCGGCGACCGATCGTCAGCGGCTGCCGCGGTGACCGCGTCGGGAGGGGTCAGACCGGCAGTGGCAGCGACGACTCGGCGTCGAGCCCGAGCGACGACGCGACGCGACGCAACAGCGCATCCGCTTGCTGCCACGTGCTCTCGCCGACGACGACCGGAGCGTGGATCTGCGTCGCCGGACGCAGCACGTTGCGCACCGTGGCGAGTTGCAGCGCGAACGCGCGGTCGTTGATCGGGATCTGATCGCCGAGCAGCTTCTCGAGCAGCGTCTGGAGCTGCCACATGTCCGGTGTGCCGCGCAGTCCGAGCCCCTGCGCCCGCGGCAGCGCTGCGTCGACGAGCAGCGCTTCGAGCATCGAGGCCGCGTGCACGACGGCCATTCGCCAGTCGCCAGCCCGAACGGCTCGTTCGTGACCGGCTTGGTCGGCCTCGGCGATCGTGCGCAGGCGCGCGTCGCGCATCCGACGCACGTCGAACGGCGACTCGACGACGACGGGCGGGGGCGGCGACTGCGCGAACGTCACTTCGACGGACGGCGGCTCGGGCACGGGCGCATTCGCCGGCTCGTCGCCCGTCGGCGTCAGTGCCGCGGCGACGCTGCCAGTCCCCGTCGGCAGCGGTTGGCCGGCGAGCGACGGTGCGACGCCGTGGCGCGGCAGTCCGAACGCGCCGGGAACGGCGCCGGTCTGACTGAAGATCTCGGTCAGTCCGAGCTGACCCTTCTGCACGGCCTCGGTCACGCTGCGGCTGCGCACGCGCGTCAGCAGCGACCGCACCGTCGGCGTCATCAACTCCATCGGATCGCCGATCGGGATGCGTTGGATCTGGCGCGTCGCGAGCTGGTCGGTCAGTCCGGCGAGCGTGTCCCGCTTCTCGTTCAGCCACCGCGCTTCGGTCGCGTTCCGCGGCGGATGGTTCTTGATGCTCGCTTCGATCCTCCCGATCTCGTGAACGGCACACGACGCAAGGAGGTCACCGTCCTCGGGCGTCAGTTCGACCGTGATCTTCCCGGACGTCGGCGAGTTGATCCGCTGCAGGTAGTCGCGGATCCGCCGCGCGTGTCCGTACAGACTCGCGAGCTTGCGCTTGAACTCGACGTCCTCGCCGCCGCGAATCGATTCGACCTGACGACGCCCGACTTCGTCGAGAACCGTACGTACGGCCTCGAACAAGCAGGTGATCGTGGTCCTCTCCAGTGCGAGCGAAAGCATGGCGAAGTCTACGACGCCCTATCGGGCGCGCCGGACGCGAGCTTGACCTCAACCTCTGCATCGCGGCGAACTCGCGATCCGAACGCGCACACCGGCGCAACGCGTCGCCAGTCCGCCGATCCGGCAGCTTCGCAAGCGCTGCTATGCTCCGCGCCCCATGCCAACGACCCTCGAGCAACGATTGCTCGATCGCTTCGGACCGCTGCGTGCGATCGTCGGCGCCGACGCACTGCTCGCGTACGAATGCGACGGGTTCACGATCCACAAGGCCCGCCCGCGCGCCGTCGTGTTGCCGGAGTCGACCGACGAGGTCGTCGAGCTCGTGCGCCTGCTGTCGGCCGAACGCGTCCCGTTCGTGCCGCGTGGTGCGGGGACGTGTCTGAGCGGTGGCCCGACGCCGTCGGTGCCGGCCGTCGTCGTCGAGACGGCACGCATGAACCGGATCCTCGAAGTCGACGTCGAGGATCGCTTCGCCGTCGTGCAGCCGGGCGTCGTCAACCAACACCTGACCCGCGCCGTCACGCATCTCGGTCTGCACTACGCGCCCGATCCGAGCAGCCAGTCGGTCTGCACGATCGGCGGCAACCTGGCCGAGAACAGCGGCGGGCCGCACTGCTTCAAGTACGGGATGACCACCGACCACGTGCTCGGCGCCGTCGTCGTGCGTTCCGACGGATCGGTGTTGCGGCTCGGCGGGCCGACCGGTCCGCGTGCATCGAACGGCCTCGACCTCGTCGGCGTGTTCACCGGCAGTGAAGGCACGTTCGGGATCGCGACCGAGATCACGGTCCGACTCTCGGCGAATCCGCAGGAGGTGCAGACGTTCCTCGGCGCGTTCCCGTCGATGGAGCAGGCGTGCGGCGCCGTGTCCGACGTCGTCGCCGCGGGGTTGGTGCCGGCCGCACTCGAGATCCTCGATCAGGCGACGATCCGCGCCGTCGAGGCGTCGGTGTACCGCGCCGGCTATCCGACCGACGCCGCTGCGGTGCTGCTGGTCGAACTCGACGGGCCGACGACGGCGCTGTCGCAGGACGCAGCCGACGTGCTGCGGATCTTCGTCGAGCGAGGCGCGCTGACGACCGAGGCGGCGCGCGACGAAGCGGATCGCAAGCGACTGTGGAAGGGACGCAAGGGCGCATTCGGCGCGATGGGGCGACTGCGCCCCGACCTCTACGTCTTGGACGGCGTCGTCCCACGGACGCGGCTCGTCGAGACGTTGGCCCGGATCACCGAGATCGGTCTGCGCCATCGGCTGCTGCTGACGAATGTCTTCCACGCCGGCGACGGCAACCTGCACCCGAACATCTCGTTCGACGGTCGCGACGCCGAGGAGGTCGCGCGCGTGCAGGCTGCCGGGACGGAGATCCTGCAGCTCTGCGTCGACATGGGCGGCAGCATCACCGGCGAGCACGGCATCGGCTCCGAGAAGCTCGCGCACGTTCCGCTGATGTACGGCCCGGCGGACCTCGACGTGATGCGGCGGGTGCGCGACGCGTTCGATCCGCTGCACGTCTGCAACCCCGGCAAGGTCCTGCCGTCGCGCGCGTCGTGCGTCGAGGCGACGCGTCGTCGGGAGACGATCGATCGTGTTCTCGCGGCCGAGATCACGGACGGCGAGCGCCACGAATGAACGTCGCGACGTCCGCCGTCGACTTCCCGGTCACGCGCGTCGTCGACGTCGCGAGCGCCGACGAGCTGCGTGAGGCATTGATCGAAGCCGGACGCGACGCGGACGCGACGGAGCGCGTTCGGCTGATCGGCGGCGGCACGCAACAGATGCGACTGCCGGCACCCGGCGCGCCGGTCGTCTTCGTGCGCACGGCGGCGATGGACCGGATCCTGCGGCTCGAGGCCGACGACCAGACGTGCACAGTGCAGCCC
>JAEYTU010000685.1 GCA_023433825.1 Planctomycetota bacterium | reverse complement strand
GGATCCACGTGGTGCGGGACGCACCACGTTCCCGAGATCAGCGGCCCGGTCGCGGCTCGTCCGTGGGCTCGGCGTCGTCGGCGGGCTCGTCGGCGGCCTCGTCGCCGGACCCAGCGTCCTCGTCCGGCTGCGCCGCGTCGGTTGGCGCGTCCTCGTCCGCGCCGTCCGAGGCGCCTGCGTCCCCCGTGCCCTCACTGCCGGCTTCGCCTTCGCGCGCCTCTCGCTCCTGCTTCAACCGATGCAGGATCCCGGTCACGCGCTGCACACCTTCGATGCTCTCGTCGAACAGGAACTGGACCTGCGGCACCGACCGCGTGTGCAGGATCTCGGCGACCTCGTGCTGGACGTAGCGACGCGCGTGGACGAGGACGGCTTCGTTGCGGCGGCGTGCCTTCTCGTCGCCGATCACGCTCCAGAACACCTTGCAGGTCGCCATCTCGCGATCGAGCTTGACGCGCGTGATCGTGACGATGCCGACGCGTGGATCGGCCATCTCGTGGGCCACGACCTCAGCGACCCGTTGCTTGATCTGCTCCTGCAGGCGTGCGATGCGGCGTTCGTTCATGGTGCGTCCGGAGCGTGCACGGTCAGTGCGGGCTCAGGATCTCCAACTGGAAATCGCCGAGGCTGCCATCGCGCAAGTCGCGCAAATGATTCAGCAGCCGGTCCATCGCGCCGTTGATGTACGGCGGATCGTTGCCGGCCATGACGGCGGCCATCGTCGCGACGTTGACGTCGTCGAGGTCTTCGACCTCGGCGATCGAGACGTTGAAGTGACGCCGGATGCGATCCTTCATGCTGCGGATCACGCTGCGTTTGTCCTTCAGGGACGCGGCATGCGGGATGTCGACGGTGAACTGCAGGATGCCGATGTGGAACATGCCGTCGCCTCCCGCTGCCGCACCTCGGCAGTCACTTCAGGGTCCGCTTGACCAGCGTGATCTCGAAGCACTCGATGACGTCGCCCTCGCGGATCTCGTCGAAGTCCGAGAGCGTCATGCCGCACTCGTATCCAGCGCGCACCTCGCGGGCGTCGTCCTTGATGCGCTTCAAGCTCGCAACCGTGCCGGTGTAGATCAGCTTTCCGCCGCGCATCAAGCGCGCCTTCGCGTTGCGCTGCACGACGCCGTCGAGGACGAAGCAGCCTGCGATGTTGCCGGCGCGGCTCGACTTGAAGACGGCGCGCACCTCGGCGTGACCGATGACGTTCTCGACACGCTCCGGAGCGAGCATGCCTTCCAGCGCGAGCCGCATGTCGTCGATCAGCGAGTAGATGACGTCGTAGAAGCGGATCTCGACGCCAGCGCGTTCTGCGGCTTGGCGCGCCGACGCGTCGGGGTTCGTGTTGAACCCGATGACGACGGCCTTCGACGCCTCCGCGAGCGCGACGTCGGCTTCGGTGATGCCGCCGAGCGCCGTGTGGAGGATGTTGAACTTGACCTCGGGCGTCGAGAGTTCCTCGAGGCTGCGCTTGATCGGCTCGAGCGAGCCCATCACGTCGGCCTTCAGGATGATCTTGAACTCGGAGACCTTCTGCGCGGCGAGCGCTTCCGACAGGTTCTCGAGCGTGACCGTCGCCGAGCTGCGCTCCGCGAGCGACAGGTCGCGCGTGCGGCGTTGACGCTCGCCGGCGACTTCCTTCGCCTTCTTGACGTCGGTGATCGCGTAGAGCTTGTCGCCTGGCTGCGGCAGCACCGAGATGCCGAACAACCGCACCGGCGTCGACGGGCCGGCTTCGAGGACCGTTCGACCGTGGTCGTCCGTCATGCTGCGAACGCGCGAGAGGCTGTCGCCGCAGAGGATGTGGTCCTTGACGCGCAGTGTCCCGTTCGTGACGAGGACGTTGACCGTGATGCCCTGCTCGGGCGTCTGCTTCGACTCGATGACGACGCCAGTCGCCGGCGCCGACGGCGCTGCTTTGAGATCGAGGAGTTCGGCTTCGAGCATGATCTTCTCGACCAACTCGACGAGGCCCGTGCCCTTCGTCGCCGAGACCTCGGCCATCTGCGTCTTGCCGCCCCACTCCTCGGCCTGCAGCCCCTTGATCATCAACTGCTGCTTGACCTGCGTCGGGTTCGCCTGCCCACGGTCGCACTTCGTCAGCGCGACGACGATCGGCACGTTCGCGGCGAGGGCGTGCGAGATCGCTTCCTCGGTCTGCGGCATGACGCCGTCGTCGGCCGCGACGACCAGCACGACGATGTCGGTGATGCTCGCGCCGCGCGCGCGCATCGCCGTGAATGCGGCGTGACCCGGCGTGTCCAGGACGACGATCGAGTGCCCGGACTCGGTCGTGATCTTGTAGGCGCCGACGTGCTGCGTGATCCCGCCGGCTTCGCCGGACGCGACGTCGCTCTTTCGCAGTGCGTCGAGCAGCGTCGTCTTGCCGTGGTCGACGTGACCCATGAAGGTCACGACCGGCGCACGGTGATACGTCTCCTCGGTCGCGGTCTCGTCGACGAGCGTCTGCAGCAGCTCTTCTTCCGCCTCGCGGCGCTCGACGATCTTGATGTTCCGATTGACCTCGACGGCGACGAACTCGACCTCTTCCTGGTTCAGGAACGAGTTGATCGTCTTGCCCTTGATGCCGAGCGTGAACGTCAGCGTCTTGATCAGGTCACTGACCTTGATGCCGAGCGCTTCCGACAGACCCTTGATCGAGACCGGCGGCGTCAGCTCGATGATCTTGTTCGGGTCGACCGCGGCCTGCATGCGCGGCCCGGGGCCACGGCGCGAGTTGACGCGCGAGCCGGAACGGAACGGTCCGCCCGACTGCATCGGGCCACGGCGTTGGCCGACGGGACCGCTGCGGTTCGTCGCCGTGCGGGTCTGCGTGTTCTGCAGTGCACGCGCGCGAAGGTCGCGGTTGGCTGCGCCACCGGGACCGCGGTCCGCGGCAGGCGCCGAACGTCGCGTCGCATCGCGAATCGTCTCCTGCGGCAGTTCGATTCGGCGCAGCACTTGCGCCTTCGCCTGCGGGACGAGCAGTCGCTTGATGTGAGGGCCGGCCGGAGCGGCTGCGTCCGGCGTGCCTGTGGCCGGCGGTGTCGTCCCCTCGGCGTCGCTCGGCGTCGGCGTTGCGGCCGCGGCGGCTGCCGAAGTCGAGGTCGCGGGCGACGTCGGAGTCGACGGAGGCGCGTCCGATCGCGTCGCCGCCGGAGCTTCGACGTCGATCGGCTCCGTCGCCTTCGGCGCGGCGTCTCTCGGAGTCGTGCTCTGCGTCGCTGCAGCCGGAGTCGCCGGCTTGGAGCTGGGACGTTCAGGCTCGGCGGCGGGCTGCGGCTTTGCGGCGGGTGCGGCGGACGACGCGGCGGGTGCGCGCGTGTCGGGCGTGCGGGCCGCGGCAGGACGGTCGGCGACAGGACGTTCCGCAGCGGGACGATCGGGAAGCGCGCGTTCAGCGGCAGGGCGGTCGGCCACCGAACGCGGCGTCGGCTCGGGCTCGAATGCCGTCCCGTCGTCGCCACTCGTCTCGTGCGCGGCGGGGAGCGCCTTCGCCGGCAGACCCTTCTGCGGGAGGACGCGCGGCGCCGGTGCCGTCGGCTCGGGCGCTGCGCCACCCTGTCCGGGGAGCTTCTTCCGCGTCGGCTCGACCTTGTCGCGTCCGGGCACGGCGGGGGGCAGCGCCTTCTTGCGCAGCAGACCGCCGGTGTGCGAGTCGCTCGACGCCGCCTCGACGGCTTGCGTCTCCGCGACAGCCTTGCGGTTCAGCCCGTGTGCGAGCAAGCGCGCCTCGATCTGCATCAACGATGCGTCGTCGAGAGCCGCCATGTGGGTCTTGATCTGATCGAAGCCGAGGTTGCGAAGCAGCTCCGCCAACTCCGGACCTTTGAGGCCGTATTCCTTTGCCAGTTCGAAGACGCGGATCTTGCTCAAGCTCGCTCCAGTCGTTCGCGTGAAGCCACGACCGAACGGGTCGTGGATCGCTCTGCGACGTCAGTTTCAGTTGCCGGGTTGCAGCGGTTGCGGGTTACGGCCAAGAAAATCAGGCCCGGCACTACGGTCCGGTTTGATTGGTCTGATCCGACGCATCGGTAGCTTGCGTCGAGTCGTGCGTCGACTCGCCCGTCGAGCCCGCACCGTCTGTGTCGTGCGGCGCAGACACCGCCGGATGCGTCGACGGTTGCTTCGGTGAGTCTTGCTTCGGTGAGTCTTGCTGTCCCGCCGAGTCTTGCGCGTCCGCCGCAGCCTCTCCACCGGGCGCGCCTTCTACGGCGTCGGCCGTCGAAGGGTCAAGGGGGGCAGACTCGCCCTCGGCAGCGTCGCCCTCGGCCGCTTCGCCACCGACACCGGTCTCTTCTGCGACGGACTTCTCGAGTTCGGCGCGCGTCATGATGTCGATGTCCCAACCGGTCAGCTTGCTCGCCAAGCGAACGTTCTGACCCTTCCTTCCGATCGCGAGCGACAACTGGTCCTCGGTCACGAGGACGAGCGCCTTCCGGGTCTGCGAGTCGAGCTCGATGTGCCCGACGTCGGCCGGCTTCAGCGCGTTCATGATCAGCGTCTGCGGATCGTCGTTCCAACGGATGATGTCGATCCGCTCGCCGTTCAGCTCGTCCATGATCGACTTGATGCGCGTCCCGCGGACACCGACGCAGGCGCCGACGCAGTCGACCTTCGGATCGCTCGACCACACCGCGAGCTTCGTTCGGTAGCCGGGCTCGCGCTCGATGCGGCGGATCTGGATCGTGCCGCTCGCGATCTCCGGGACTTCGAGTTCGAACAGGCAGCGGACCATGTCGCGGTGCGCGCGCGACAGGATCACCTTCAATCGCGGCCCGACCTTCTTGACCTCGAGAATCATCGCGCGCATCCGATCGCCGATGTTGAAGTTCTCGGTCCGCACGCGTTCGACCTGCGGCAGCAAGCCTTCCATGTTGCGGCCGAGATTCACGATGATGCTGGAGCCTTCGATCCGTTGAACGGTGCCCGAGATGATCTCACCGAGCTTCTGCTCGTACTCGAGGTAGAGCACGTCACGCTCGGCTTCGCGCACGCGGGAGAAGATCGCCTGCTTGACCGCCTGCGCCATGATGCGGCCCTGCTCCTCCATGCTGATCTCGTAGTTGCAGACCCATTGGCCGGTCTCCCGGTTCAGGTTCAACTCGAGATCCTCGACGCCGTACTTCTTGGCGATGGCCAGCCGAACGGCCTCCTCGACCGCGAGGAACAGACCTTCCTTGTCGATCTCCCGGTCGCGAGCGATCGAGTCGATGTAACGGACGATGTCTGCGGAGGTCATGTTGGCGACGGGAACAGGAGAGCGAGAACGGAGCATCACCCCCGCAGCGACTCTCGCGTCGAGAAGCTGCGATGGTGACGGCTCGATGAGGACTCCAGCGGCTGGAATCCACGCAGTGCAACTCACGCACTGGAAACGAAACGGAGCGGGAACCCCGCTCCGGATCCTCAGCAGTGCGTTGAGTGGGCGGAGAGCGTAACGGCGAGTCCGAGGTCGTCAAGGTTTCGCGAGGATCGACGTTGGCGACCCGCCTCGTCGTCGTGCGGCCCGTGACGGGGCGCGACGCTCGCGGTCGGCACGCCGGTCGAACGAATCCTCCCGTTCGATCCGGAAACGCGACGCGTCGGTCGCGAAGCCGGAGGTAAGATCCCGCGCCCGATGTCGCAGCCGAACGAGTTCCGCTTCCGACCTTTCGCACTGGAAGACGTGCCAGTGCTCGGTGCGTGGCTCGAGGGGGCGGGGCTCGGCGTCGAGGGCCTGCTGGCACGAAGCGACTGGGGACAGCGGGTCATCCGCGATCCCCGAATCCTCTGCCGCGCCGCGATCGCCACCGGTTCGGTCACGCGAACGGGAGCCGCGGACGCCGTCGTCGGGTACTTCCGGCTCGACCTTGCCCCGGACCGATCGGCCGAGGTCACGCTGATCGTCCATCCATTGCACCGGCGCGGCGGAATCGGCGGCGCGCTGCTGGCCGCGGCCCTGACGGAGGCACGCCGCGTCGGACTGCGCCGCATGCTCGCCGTCATCCACGACCACAATGACGGCGCATTGGAGTTCTTCGAGAAGGCGGGCTTCGAACCGGCCGGAGTCGTGATGCCGGGATTCGTGCACTTGGCACGGATGGTCCACCGCTCCGACCACCAGCCGCCGCTCGAGATCGTCGTCTGACCATTCGCCGTCTGGTCACTCGTCTTCCGGTCACTCGCCGTCTGATCTGTCGCCGACCGATCGCGCACCTCCGCCCACCAGCCAAGTGAACGATCCGATCACGCTGCGCGAGTACCGACCGGGCGACGAGGCCGCGATCCTCGACTGTTACAACCGGATCTTCCCGACCGCAGACGGCAGCATTCCGCCGCGGACCCGCGCGCATTGGGACTGGAAGTTCCACCGCAACCCGGTCGGGGTCGTGCATCACGTCGTGGCCGAGCACCAGACCGAGGGGATCGTCGGTGGTTACGCCGGCATTCCGGTCCGGATCTGGTCGGAGGGGCGTCCGCAACTGGCCGCGCAGGGCGTCGATCTGATGGTGTTGCCGCCGTGGCGTCGGCACGGCCCGCGTCCGGGCCTCTTCGCGCACCTCGGTTGGAAGTACCACGAGCTGTGGTGCGGAGCGACCGACGGGAAGGTCCTGTTCACCTACGGGTGGCCGGTCCCGGCGTGGCGGATGGGGCAGCGCTACCTCGGCTACGTCAACATTCGCGACTGGGACATGACGTTCCGCGAACTGCCACCCGGCGCCGCGCCGCGCGCGCGGCCAGCGGGGCTCGCCGTGCGCGAGGTCCCGCGATTCGCGGCCGACGTCGACGAATTGTTCGCGCGCTTGGCCCCGACGTTCGGACTGACGTTGATCCGCGATGCGAACTACCTGAACTGGCGCTACGCGGACCGTCCGGATCAGCGCTACACGCTGTTCGAATGTCGCGCCGGCGACGGCACGCTTCGCGGTGTCGCCGTCCACGCGTTGCGCGACTTCCTGCGACCGCGCACCGGGTTCCTCGTCGACTGGCTCGCGCCGGCGGAGGACGACGACGCCACGGCCGCGTTGCTCGGCGCCGTCGAGGATCGCGCGCGCGCCGACGGCAGCGAGGCGCTCGCGTCGGTCTGGAACCACGTCGACCCACGCTTCCTGCGCATTCAGCGCCTCGGCTATCAGGTCATGGGCACGCCGTACTTCCTCGTTCTCGCGAGCTTCAAGTACGACACGATCCACTACCGCGATCACTGGTACTTCACGATGGGCGACTCGGACCTCGTCTGAGCGTTCGCACACCGATGCACCTGCCGACCGACGACCGCTACTCGGTGCCGCCGATGCCCGAGATCTGGACCGCGCCGCCGCATGGCCGCGTGCTGTGTTTCGCACCGCATCCCGACGACGAAGTCGCCGGACCTGGCGGCGCGCTCGGGCTGCACCGACGGCAAGGGGATCCGGTTCGCATCGTGCTCGCGACCGACGGGATCGCCGGCGATCCGGACGGCAAGTACCCGCGCGACGGCTACGCCGAGCGGCGCCGAAACGAGGCGCGCGACGGAATGCGACATCTCGGCGTCGACGACTTCTCGTTCTGGGGCTTCCCCGATTCGTGCGTGATCACCGACGCGGACCTCGACGGGATCGCCGCGCGCACGCAGAGCGAACTCGCCGCGTTTGCACCCGACGTCGTCTACCTGCCGTGGGAAGGCGAAGGCAACTCCGATCACCGCGCGCTCTACTGCGGCGTCCTGCGTGGGCTGCGACGCGCGAAGTTCCGCGGTCGCGCGCTCGGCTACGAGATCTGGAACGCCATGGTCCCCGACGTGATCCTCGACATCGGCAGCATCGTCGACGCGAAGCGCCGCGCGATGCTCTGCTACGAGAGCCAACTCGCCTACGCCGACTACCTGCACCCGGTGATCGGGCTCAACGCGCACCGTTCGCTGATCTTCGGCCACGGGCGTGGCTACGGAGAGGGCTACCGCATCGTGCGCGTCGCGGAGGGCGCGGCGTGAGCGGCGTCGTCACGTTGCATGCGAAGGCGAGCCAACTCGCGCGCAAACAGCACCCGTGGTTCTACGCCGACGATCTCGCGGACGTCGATGCACCGGACGTCGCGATCGTCCGCGTGCGCGACGATCGTGGCCGCGATCTCGGTCTCGGGTTCCTGTCGACCCCGTCACGCCTGCGGCTGCGCCTGTGCGGTCCGTGGCCGGATTCGCCGTCGGTGCCGACGCCCGACGAGTTCTTCGCGAAGCGTCTCGAACAGGCCGTCGCGATGCGCGGCGCCACGACGGCAGCGAATGCGGCGATGCGCGTCGTGCACGGCGAAGCCGATGGCTTGCCGGGGCTCGTCGTCGACCGCTACGGCGAAGGCTTCGTGCTGCAGTCGAGTTCGACCGTCGTCGAACGGCATCTCGACAGCATCGTCCCGTGGCTCGCGCGGAACGGCGCCGCGTTCGTGCTGGCGCGGAACGACGTCGGCGCCCGCAAGTTCGAGTCGCTGCCCGAGGAGGTCCGGCTGCTGCACGGGCGCCGCGTCGACACCGTCGTCGTCGACGAGGACGGGGTGCGCGCGACGGCGCGGATCTGGACCGGCCACAAGACCGGGCTCTACCTCGACCAACGCCCGGCGCGTCGGCGCGTGCGAGAACTCGCCGCCGGTCGTGCCGTGCTCGACCTGTTCGCCTATCAGGGCGGGTTCTCGATCGCGGCGGCCGTCGGCGGCGCGACGTCGGTGCTCGCCGTCGACCAGTCGGCCGACGCGCTCGCGCAGGCGCAACTCGACGCGACGGCGAACGGCGTCACGTCGATCACGATGCAGGTCGGGAACGCGTTCGACGTCGTCCGCGATCTGCGTCGCGACGAGCGGATGTTCGATCTCGTCGTCGTCGACCCGCCGGCGTTCTGCAAGAGCCGCCGCGAACTCGCCGGCGGCTTGCGTGGCTATCGCGACCTGAATCGCGCCGCCGTGCGGCTGCTCGCTCCCGGCGGCTGGCTCGTCACGTGCTCGTGCAGCCATCACCTGAGCTGGGAGATGTTCGAGGACGTGATGCGGCAGTCGGCGGCCGACGTGCCGTTCCGACTGCTGCTGCGCGAACGCATCATGGCTGGCGCCGATCACCCGGCGTGGGTGTCGCTGCCGGAGTCCGAGTATCTGAAGGTGCTCGTCTTGCAACGGAGCGGAACGTGACGGACCGAACCGAATCGCTGCGCATCGAGGTGAACGGCGAAGCGCGCACGGTGCCACCGGCGAGCACGGTCGCGACGCTGCTCGCCGAACTCGCGATCGACGTTCGTCAGGTCGCCGTCGAGCGCAATCGCGAGATCGTCCGGAAGGCCGATTACGCGACGACGAAGCTCGCGAACGGCGACGAACTCGAGATCGTGACGTTCGTCGGTGGTGGGTGACCGGCGCGCACGGCGCCGCACACTGCTCGCCGGACTCCGAGTCTGCGTAGGATCCCGCGCGCCATGGAACCCATCACCGACCGTCCGCTTCGCATCGGCTCGCACACGTTCACGTCGCGGCTGTTCGTCGGCACCGGCAAGTACGCGGATCTCGACGTCATGTCGCGCGCGCTCGACGCGTCGGGCACCGAGTGCGTGACGGTCGCCGTTCGCCGGCTGCAGCTCGGCGTCCCGGCCGGGAAGTCGCTGCTCGACTACCTCGATCGCAAGCGCTTCGTGTTGCTGCCGAACACCGCTGGTTGCTTCACGGCGGAGGACGCGGTTCGGACGGCGCGGCTCGGACGCGAGGCCGGGATGTCGGATCTCGTCAAACTGGAGGTCCTGGGCGACACGCAGACGCTGTTGCCGGATCCGGTCGGAACCCTCGAAGCCGCGCGCACGCTCGTCGGCGAGGGTTTCACGGTCCTCTGCTACACGAGCGACGACCCGGTCGTCGCGAAGCGACTGGAGGACATCGGCGTCGCGGCCGTCATGCCGGCCGGCGCACCGATCGGTTCAGGCCAGGGGATCCTGAATGCGAACAACATTCGGATCATCCTCGAGCGTGCGACCGTCCCGATCCTCGTCGACGCCGGCGTCGGAACGGCGTCCGACGTCGCGATCGCGATGGAACTCGGTGCCGACGGCGTCCTGCTGAACACCGGGATCGCCGCGGCGAAGGACCCCGTGCGCATGGCGCGCGCGATGCGGGCCGCTTGCGAAGCCGGACGCGACGCGTTTCTCGCCGGGCGGATGCAGAAGCGCCTCTACGCGTCCGCTTCGTCGCCGACGACCGGGACGATCGCGTTCGCCGGCGAATGACGCCGCCGCGATGAACGCGACCTCGTACCTGCCCGAGTCGACGCGTCGCCTGCTGCAGGCGTTGGCGGCGTTCTTCGGGTTCTTCGTCTGCGGACAGTTCGCGCTGCTGCTGATCGCGGGCGAAGACGTGCGGACGACGACGGTGCCCCAGCAAGCGCTCGCGACCGCGATTGCGTGCTTCGCGGCCGTCGGCCTCGCCCTCGTCTGGCCACCGGTGCACGGTGTCCGACCGATCTCCGGAACGCTGCGGACGCTGCTGCAGTGCGTGGCGTTCTTCGTCGCGTGGACGGTCGTGATCGCGTTCGGCTACCTGCCGCTGCTGCGGGCCTACGGCGTCGACGTTCCGCCGCAGCCACTCGTCGCGTGGATCGCACAGCCGCGAGCCCTCGACGCGACGTTCGTCGGTGTCGTGCTGCTGGTCTGCACGATCGGTCCGATCGCCGAGGAGATCGTCTTTCGCGGCTACGTCCTCGGTGCGCTGACGCTGCGGCTCGGACCGTGGGTGGCGCTGATCGCGACCACCCTGGCGTTCGGACTCGTCCACGGTCTGCTCTACGCCGTCCCGACCGCGCTGCTCGGACTCTGGTTCGGCTGGCTCGCGCAGCGCAGCGGCGGCCGGCTGTGGCAGCCGATCCTCGCCCATGTCTTCCACAACTCGGTCGTCGTCACGATGACCGTCGCGTGGCCCGATTCCGTCACCCTGCTGCACGACCGATGAACGACTCCCGCGAGTTCCGCGTCCATCCCGACATGGTCGGGCGATTGAAGCTGCGCGACCGCGCGCTGGTCGCCGACAACGCCGTCGTCGTCGGCGACGTCCATCTCGCGCCCGGCGCCAACATCTGGTTCGGCGTCACGATTCGCGGCGACGATGCGACGATCGAGATCGGTCCGGACGCAAACATCCAGGACAACACCGTCGTCCACGTCGACACCGACGCCCCGCAGCGGATCGGCCGCGGCGTCAGCGTCGGGCACGGTGCGATCCTGCACGGGATCGAGATCGGGGAGTTCGCGCTGATCGGGATGGGCGCCGTCCTGCTGGGCGGCTGTCGGATCGGGGCGTTCTCGATCGTCGGTGCCGGCGCGGTCGTGCCGGAGAACGCCGTCATTCCGCCCCGTTCGGTCGTCCTCGGCGTCCCTGGAAAGATCCGCCGGACCGTCACCGACGACGAGGTCGAGCAGATGAAGTGGCGCGCGCGCCACTACGTCGAACGCGCCAGGTCCTACCTGTCGCCGGCGGAACGGGACGCGATGGCCTGAGCGGCGGCGGCGATGCCATCGGGCGCTCGCGCCGCGCTCCCGGCGTCGGCGATCGGCGCAAATGCCGCTCCCGGCGTCTTCTCCGTTGCTGCGTTCGCGAATGTGTGAGGTATCCTTCGCCGCGCTCCGTCATCCCGCACTGCCAGAGAAATCGTCCCCATGTACAGGAAGTCCCTCACTCTCGGTCTGACCGTTCTGACCGCCCTCGGCGCGAGCTCGTGCTCGAAGAAGCGCAACCACCCGCCAGCCTTGCAGATCCTTCAGACCGTCAGCTTCGAGACGCGCACCGAGATCGACAGCGGGCTCGACACGAGCGTCGACTTCGCGGTCGGCGACCTCAACAACGACGTGCAGCCCGATCTCGCGATCGTCAGCTTCAATGGCCGCGTCTCGATCCAACTGGGGCAGAACAATGGGACGTTCGCACCCGGGCAGACGATCGACCTCGGCGGTCGCGTGACGCAGATCGCGGAATTCGACATGGACGTGGATGGCGATCTCGACCTCGCGGTGCTGCGCCGCGACGTCGGTCGGGTCACGCTGCTGCGCAATCAGGGGAATGCGACGTTCGACATCGTCGCCGCCGAGTTGACGGGGATGACCGACCCGGCCGTCATGGCGGTCGGCGACGTCAATGCCGACGGACTGCCCGACATCGTCTGCAGTGAATGGAACCGTCCGGAGGTCGTCGTGTTCCTCGGTCAGCCCGGTGGCACGTTCGCGCCCGCGAGTGTCGTCGCGCTCCCGGCGGGCACTGCGTGCGCCGGCGTCGTCGTCGCCGAAGTGACCGGCGATGGCCGCGGTGACATCGCGGTCGCCGACCGCGACGGCAATCAGATCCTCGTGCTGCCGTCATTGACGGCTGGCGGCTTCGCCGCGCCGACGGGATATCCGACTGGCGCGTATCCGGTCGAACTGACGGCCCTCGACGTCGATCAGGACGGCGCTCCCGAGCTGATCTCGTCCAACTTCCTCGGCCGCAGCCTGACCGTGTTGCGCCTCGTCAACGGATTCAGCTCGCAATCGATCCTGCTCGCCGGTTCGCCAGCGCGCGTCGCGATGGCCGACGTCGACGGCGACTTCGTGCCGGAACTGCTGACGAGCTTCTACGAGCAGTCGACGGTCGTCATCCTGCCGGGTCTCGGCGGCGGTGCGTTCGGCGACGTCGCGGAACTGACGGCCGGCGGACAGCCGAGCCGGATCGCGGCTGCGGACGTCAACGGCGACGGGAACACGGACCTTCTGACCTCCGGCGGTCTGTCGCCGATGCTCAGCCTGTTCGTCAACCAGGGCGGTCGCCTGACCGGTGCCTACACGTATCGCACCGGCATCGACGCGCCAGAGTTCGTCGTCGCTGCCGACTTCGACAACGACGGCAAGGGCGAACTCGTCGTCGCCGGTCGCTCGACGACGCAGTTGACGTTCCTGCGCGCCGACGGCCCGTCGAACGCGTTCGGCGACGGCGTCGAAGTCGTGCTGACGATCGACGTCGGGCTGCCGGTCTTCAACCTGACGAAGGGCGACTTCGACCAGGACGGCAAGCTCGACATCGCGATCGCGTGCCAGGGCGGCGTCAAGCTGCTGGCGAACAACAGCACGCCGGGCACGCTGCGCTTCGACCTGCTGCCGGGCTCCGGTGGCCAGATCCTGATCCCGGCCGACGGCCCGTTCGAGATCCAGGCCGCCGACCTCGACGGTGACGGTCTCGCCGAACTGGTCCTGACCGATGCACTGCGCGAAGTCGTCGAAGTGCACTCGCGGATCGGCCGCTTCGGCTACGCGGTGACGCGGCGCTCGCTGCCGGTCCTCGGCCTGCCCGGTGGGCTCGCGATCGCCGATTTCGATCGCGACGGTGTCCTCGACCTCGCGGTCAGCCGCGCCGACCGGAACATCGTCACGCTGCTGAAGAACCTCGGTGGGCTGACGTTCGTCCCGATGCTCGACATCGCGGTTGGCGCGGGCCCGAACTACCTGCGCACCGCCGACTTCAACCGCGACCTCGTCGGTGACCTCGTCGTCAGCAACGGTGCCGGCGACACGCTGACGGTGATCCTGTCGACCGGTTCGAGCGCGTTCCGCACGATCGACTTCCCGGTCGGCAAGCGGCCGACGGCACTGCTGACGCAGGATCTGAACCGCGACGGCTTCGCCGACATCCTGACCGCGTCGCTGACCGGCGCCGACTTCCACGTGTTGCTCGGCGACGGGCGTGGCGGCTTCCAGCAGTTGGTCGCGTTCCCCGGAACGAACATCGCCGTGTCGGCCGACTTGACCGACATGAGTGGCGACGGCCTGCCGGATCTCGCGATCGCCAGCGTCGCGACGCAGCGGATCTCGCTGTATCGCAACATCAGTCGCTGACGTCGAGCGCGCGACGAGCGCAGGCCGCGCGTCGACGCGCGCGCGTGACCAAGCTCCGCGCTACCCTCCGGCCCGATGAGTCGGGCCGAATTGATGGGCGTGATCCTCGCCGCCGGCAAGGGCACGCGGATGCAGCCGTTCTCCGAGCGCTATCCGAAGCCGATCCTGCCGGTCGGCGGACGCCCGCTGATCGCGCACCAACTCGAGAAGATGGCGGCACTCGGGATCGAGGACGTCGTCGTCGTGATCGGCCACCTCGGTCACGAAGTCGTGCGGACGCTCGGTGACGGGGCGCGCTTCGGCCTGCGGCTGCGCTACGTCGAGCAGGGGGAGACGCTCGGGATCGCCCACGCGGTCTCGCGCCTCGAACCGCACGTCGATCGCCCGTTCTTCTTGTTCCTCGGCGACATCTTCTTCGAGACCGCGAACCTCGGCGCGATGGTCGATCGGCTGCACGGCGACGACCCGGCGTCGGCCGTGCTCGCCGTCAAGCGCGAACCCGACCCGGCCGCGATCAAGCGCAACTTCGTCGTCATGATCGGCGACGGTGAACGCGTCGTCCGGGTCGTCGAGAAGCCACGCTTCCCCCGCACCGACCTGAAGGGTTGCGGCATCTACCTGTTCGATCCGGCGTTCTTCGACGCCGTGCGCCGGACGCCGCGCACGGCGATGCGCGACGAGTACGAGATCACCGACTCGATCCAGATCTTCATCGACGACGGCTATCGCGTGGCGGCGGCGGAGGTCATCCACGCCGACCTCAATCTCAGTTACGCGAAGGATCTGCTCGACCTGAACCTGCACCTGCTCGACCGCAGCGGGCAGACCGTGCTGCGCGGCGCCGACGTCACGGTGCACCCCGGTGCGCGGATCGAGCGCTGCGTGCTGATGGACGGAGCCGTCGTCGACGCGCCGATCGCGCTGCGCGACGTGCTGATGTTCCCCGGCGCGCGTTTGCAGCATGCCAGCGATCTGCGGAACGCGATCCTGACCGCGGACGCCGAGATCCGGTTCGAGGACTGACGGCCGATGCGCTTCCACCGATTCGTCGCCGTCGTCAGCGCGTTCGTCGGCGTGGCGTCACTCCCGGCGCAAGACCTGCGCATCGAAGCGAAGGCCGTGCACGGCCGGTTCGACGGTGGCGGGACGCCGCTGTCCGGTTCGACGCTGACGATCCTCGACGGGCGGCTCGTGACCGATCGCGCGACGTCGCCGGACGTTCGTCGCCTGCTGCTGCCGAACGGTCACGTGTATCCCGGCCTCGCCGACGCGCACGCGCACCTGCTCGGCCTCGGCGAGGCACTGGAGAACGTCGACCTCGTCGGCACGACGTCGTTCGACGAGGTCGTCGCGCGCGTCGCCGCGCGTGCGCGCACCGTGCCGAAGGGAACGTTCGTCCGCGGGCGTGGCTGGGATCAGAACGACTGGCCGAGCGCCGACATGCCGCACCACGCGGCGCTGTCGGCGGCCGTGCCCGATCACCCGGTGTACCTGACGCGGATCGACGGTCACGCGGCCCTCGTCAACGCGGCAGCGATGACGCTCGCGAAGCTCGATGCCGCGACCGGGACCCCGACCGGCGGCGAGATCCTGAAGGACGAGACCGGTGCCCCGACCGGCGTGCTGATCGACGCGGCGATGGGACTCGTCTCGCGCCACGTCCCAGCGGCCGACGCCGCGGCCAAGGAACGTTGGTACCTCGCCGCGCAGCAGGCGTGCTTGGCCGCCGGTCTGACGTCGGTGCACGACGCCGGCATTCCGCCGGAGAACTTGGAGATCCTGCGACGCCTGCACGCGACCGGACGATGGCACCTTCGCGTCTACGCGATGCTGCCCGGCAGCGCCTCCGACGCGATTCGACGCGGCCCGTGGCAGACGCCCGACGGCGTGCTCGTCGTGCGCGCCGTCAAGGACTACGCCGACGGTGCACTCGGCTCGCGCGGTGCGTGGCTGCTGCAGCCCTATCAGGACCAGCCGGGATACCGCGGACTGTTCAGCGATCGGATGGCGTTCTTGAAGGGGACCGCGCAGCTCTGCGCCGATCACGGCTTCCAACTCTGCGTGCACGCGATCGGCGATCGCGCGAACCGCGCCGTGCTCGACGTGTTCGAGGGAACGCGCTTCGAAGGTTCGCGCGCGCGCGCGCGTTGGCGAATCGAGCACGCGCAGGTCGTCGCCGAGCCGGACTTCGCGCGGTTCCGCGAACTCGGCGTCCTCGCGTCGATGCAGCCGACGCACCTGACGTCGGACATGCCATGGGCCGAACGCCGCCTCGGCGCGCAACGGATCGCCGGCAGCTACGCGTGGCAGTCGTTCCTCGCGCTCGGCGTGCCGGTCGCGTTCGGCTCCGACTTCCCGGTCGAGTCCCACGATCCGCGGAAGGGCCTCTTCGCCGCCGTGACGACGCGCGCCGAGAGCGGGGGGCCGGCCGACGGATTCCGGCCGGAACAACGTCTCGACGCGGCGACGGCGCTGCATCTGTTCACGCTCGGCGCCGCGTTCGCGTCGTTCGCCGAACGTGACCTCGGCTCGCTCGAGCCCGGCAAGCTCGGCGACTGCACGATCTTCGACCGCGACCTGACGACGTGCGCACCGGACGAACTGCTGCAAGCGCGCGTGCTGGCGACCGTGATCGGCGGTCACGTGCGTTGGGTGCACGAGTGACGCCGCCGGGCGACGGCGACGCCTACGCCGGCAAGCTCGCCGCGCTGC
>JAEYTU010000664.1 GCA_023433825.1 Planctomycetota bacterium | reverse complement strand
AAGGGCTTCGCCGCCGGTGCCGACGACTTCGACGCGCGGATGCACCTCGGACAACTGCTGCAGAAGAACGGCGACGTCGATGGCGCGATCGAGCAGTACCGCGCCGCGAAGCTGTGCTGGCCCGGCTGCACCGAGCAGGCCGAGGCGCCGGAGATCGCGCTCTACAAGTTGTTGCGCGCGAACGACCGGATCGACGAAGCGATGGTGGAGTTGCGCAGCTACGTCGCGAAGACCGGTCGCGCCTTCCAACCGCGGCTCGACCTCGCCGCGTTCGCGAAGCGTGCCGGCGACCGCAAGCTGGAGGCGCACTATCTGATGGAGGCCGTGCAGATCGATCCGTTCATGCGCGATCTGCACGTGCGTCTCGCGGACGCCTACGAGGCGCTCGGGTTGAAGGACGAGGCTGCGGTCGAACTCGCGGTCGCGATCGCGGTCCGGCCTGCCCTCGACCGCGCGTCGATCGGACGCCCGCGCGCGGAGATCCCGGCCGAGGACGCCGAGTCGGAACGTCTGACGCGCGCCGAACTGAGCGTGCGTCGGGCGAAGCTCCTGCGGAGTCTGCGCCGCGACGTCGAGGCGTTCGCGGCGTTGAAGCGCGCGCTCGACGAGGTCCCGACCGGCGCGATCGCGGACGAGGCCACGGCGTTGCGCGACGAGTGGGGACGCTGACGCGAGCGTCCGCGTACGACGATCGTTCGACCGTGACGCCTTCCTTGCCGGTCTCTTCGAGCGTGGCTACCGTGGCCCGGCTCGCCTCACCATGTTGTCCTTGCTGCTCGAGACCTGGGAACGGATCCAGTCGGACCTGCAGCAGGAGGTCGGCGCCGCGGCGCACGAAGCGTGGTTGCGAGATCTGCGGCCGATCGCTCTGGAGCGCAGTGTCTGCCACTTCGAGGCGAAGAATCGGATGGTTGCCGAGCACGTTCGGCGACTGCACGCGCCGCGGATCGAAGCGCTGCTGTCGGCCGCGTTCGGGACGAAGGTCGGGCTGCAGATCAGCTCGCCGCCCGAGGGGATCGTTCCGGATCGACTCGAGGTCGGTCCGACGCTGCCGATCGTCGGGCCGTTCAACGAGAGCGCGTTCCGGTATCTGCGCGGACTGCTGCAAGGGCGCGACCTGCCGGGCCGGTTGTTCGTGTTCCACGGTCCACGTGAGTGCGGGAAGTCGTTCCTGCTGAACTGGTGGACCGACCTCTGGCGGCGAACGCACGGCGTGGCACCGCTGACGTTGACCGGGGAGCACCTGCTACGGGTCTATCAGGCGTCGCTGCGCGACGGGCGGACGGCGGACCTGCGCGCCGAGTTCGCCGTCGACCGTCCGCTGATCCTCGACGAGATCCACCGCGTGTCGGGTCACGAACGGATCCAGTACGAGATCGAACAGTTGCTGCGCGCGCGCGAACGATTCTCGTCGCCGACGCTGTGCGCCTCGCGTCACTTGCCGCGCGACATCTGGCGCCTCGCGCCGGGACTGCAGTCGTACCTGTCGTCCGGCCACCTCGCGGGGATCGAGCCACCGGGGCTCGAGTCGCGACTGCGCTACCTGCGCGCCTTGGTCGGCGCCGCGGCGCGCAACGGCCGGGCGAACGCGATCGAGGAGATCGCGCGCGACGTCCGCGGCTCGTTCGTCGAGCTGCGTCGTGCGTGGCAGGCGGTTCGCAAGGGACTGCCACACCACGCCGGTACGTTCCGGTTCGTCGATCCAGGTGCCGTCTTTCGGCGTCAGATCGAACGCATCGCCAAGCGACTCGGACTCGTCGAAGCCGAGATCGTCGGTGGCGGGCAAGGCCGCAAGGCGAGCCTCGCGCGACAGTGGCTGGCGTTCGAATGTCTGCGCGAGGGAATGAGCCAAGCCGAGATCGGGCGCCACATGGACGGGCGTTCGCGCGCGGCGATCCACTACGCGATCCGGACGTTCGAACGCCGGTGCAGCGAGGACCCGGAGATCCGCAAGCTGACGGAGGAGGACGAATGAGGCGTTACGTCGTGCTCGACGGACCCGACGGTTGCGGCAAGACCGCGCAGGCACAGGCGCTCGCGGACTGGCTGCGTGCGAACGGACACGACGTCCTGCACGTGCGTGAGCCCGGCTCGACGGCGGCCGCCGAACGGATTCGCGCGCTTTTGCTCGACCCGGCGACCGGACCGCTGCTGCCGGCGAGTGAAGCGCTGCTGTTCACGGCGGCGCGCGCGGAGCTCGTTCACGGCGAGATCGTGCCGGCGTTGGCAGCGGGGCGGATCGTCGTCGCCGAGCGGTGCTACCTGTCGACGGCGGTCTACCAGGGCTACGCGCCGCCGGCCGAACGTCGCGTCGAACTGCGACTGCTGCGCACCCTCGCCGCGCTGGCACACGGCGAGGTCTGGCCGGCGCGAATCTTCGTGCTCGACGTGCCGCTCGCGGTCGCGCGGGCGCGCCGCTCGGAGCGCCACGCGGATCGCATCGAGCAGCATGGCGACGCCTACGACCAGCGTGTGCACGACGGGTTCCGGTCGCTCGCGAGCGACGACCCCTACGTCGAACTCGTCGACGCGTCGGGCACGTTCGACAGCGTGCAACTGGCGTTGCGGCGGCGTGTCGTCGCGCTGCTGGGGTTGGCGTCGTGACGTTCGCACTCGAAGGCCAGGGCGCCGAGTACGCGCAGATCGTTCGCCGCGCGCGGAGCCTGCAACTGCACCACGCGATTCGGATCGAAGGCGCACGCGGCACCGGCAAGTCGACGGCCGCGCAGATCCTCGCGGCGGCACTGCTGTGCGAGTCGCCGTCGCCCGACGTTCCGTGCGGCACGTGCCGCGTCTGCCGCGAGGTCGTGCAGCGGTCGCACCCGGACTTGCACCTGCTGACGCCGCCCGAGGACAAGGACGAGATCCCGGTCGATGCCGTTCGGGAACTGCAGGAGCGGCTCGGCAAGTCGGCGATGTCCGGCCGCGCACGGGTCGTCTGGATCGAGCCTGCCGACGCGCTGAACGAGCAGGGACAGAACGCGCTGCTGAAGACCGCCGAGGAGCCCGGCAGTGACGTCTTCCTGCTGCTCTGCACGTCGCGCCCCGAGGGCTTGCTGCCAACGATCGCATCACGGTCGCTCCCGCTGCGACTCGTTCCGCTGCCCGAGTCCGACGTCGCGGCGCGGCTGACGGCAGAGGGGGTCGAGCCTGCCGTAGCGGCGTTCGCGGCGGCATGCGCGACCGGATCGCTCGGTCTCGCGCGGTCTCTCGCGGCGACCCGACTGACCGAAGACGCCCGCAAACTCGCGGAATGGCTCGATCACGGCCGCGTCGACGGGCGGCCGGGGCTGGCCGTTCGGCTGGTCCGCGAACTGCTGGACGGTGCGCAGGGGCGGCTCGCCGTCGACGCGCGGGCGCGCGAACTGCTGCTGCTGCTCCGGGGCATCGCGCGACCCGCCCTTCGCACCGCACTTGAGTCGACGGTTGCAGGCCGCTACCTTCCCGCGCCTTGCGACGACTGGCCCGCCCGGATCGACGTGCTGTTCGAGGCCGAAACCGACTTGGCTCTGCGGATCCCCGCCGAGCAGGTCCTGACGGCAACGATGCTGCGCCTGCGCCGATCCGACGAGTCCGCTTCGTGAGGCCTCGGACGACAGATCGATCGACGCAGACCCCTGCGACGAGCGACGCGTCGCCCGCGTCAGTCCTGCTCCGGTCGTCTCGCGTTCCGAGTGATCCGTCACGCGGCGCGCGTTGCGACCAGGGGGTGCCCGGCGATCTGGTCGCCGCCGGGTCTGGTTGGTCCGTCGGTCACGTGTGGCGCAGCGATGCGCACGCGCCGTCCGAACGGGCGATCAAGGGTGGTTTCGTTGTTGCCGATAGGTGGCCCGATCGTGGGCCGCCGACGGAGCCGGATTCGAGCCGGCTCCGGCCCGTGCATGTGCGAATCGCCGAGGAACCTGACCGATGGGATGCTCCGAAACCAGTGACGGTCTCGAGGACCGGATCTCGCAGATCCGTCGCCGCGATCGCCGGTTCAGCCGGAACGCATACTTCTTCGCTCTGGACGCGCTCGACTTCACGATCGCGCGCCTCGGGCGAATGGAGAAGTCCGGCGTCGAGCGCCACGTCGGCGGCAAGGAACTGCTCGCTGGGATCAAGGATCTCGCCGACGAGCAGTTTGGCGCGATGGCCCCGGTCGTGTTCCAGCAGTGGGGCGTCCGCGGCGGCGAGGACTTCGGCGAGATCGTCTTCAACCTCATCGACGCCGGACTGCTCAGTCGTCGACCCGAGGACTCGCGGCTCGACTTCACCGACGTGGTCGACTTCGAGCGCGCATTCGCCGAGACGCTGCGGCGTCGACTCGCCTCGATCCGCGAACGGGTGCACTGACCGTCCAGCGCCTCGCTCGCCCGAGTGCGCGACCGCGGAGGCACGATGACCGTTCTCGAACCCATCCGGCCGGACCCCCGACCGGATCGTCGTTGGATCGTTCTCGTCGTGTTGTTGGTCCTCGCCGGCATCGCCGTCGTTGCGCAGGTCGGCGTGTTCGGCCCGCTGCTGGCCGCGGCAGCCTTGGCGTGGACGACGAACCCGCTCGTCGAACGTCTCGAACGGCGTGGCTGGAAACGCGGCACGGCGATCGCGCTCGTCTGTTCCGGGATCTTCGTCGTCGTGGCGGGGCTGTCGGCGCTGCTGATCGGCGAGGCCGTCGGATTCGTCTCGGCACTCGACCAGCCGGACGGCCCACTCGCCGGCGGGATTCGCGGTCTGCAGGACCTCGTCGCGCAGTTCCTGCCCGAAGACCTGCAGGCGCGGCTTCGCGAATGGGTCGGCTCGATCTCGGGCAGCGAGTCGATGCAGCGGCTCGGTCGCGGGCTGAGCCAAGTCGCGCAATCCGCGCTGGCAGTGTTCTCGACCGTGTTCTCGGTGGTCGGCGCGGTCGTGTTGCTGCCGGTCTACTTCGTCTACCTGCTGATCGATCTGCCGGTGCTGCAGCAGTGGCTGCGCGATCGAATCCCGCTTCGCCGCCGCGACCGCCACGAGCGGGTCTTGACCGAGATCGGCACGGGGATCTCGGGCTTCCTGCGCGGCTTCCTGATCATCGCCGTGCTGAAGGGCACGCTGCTGGCGATCGGCCTGACGATCCTGGGCACGCAGTCGGCGTTGGTCGTCGGATTCCTGTCGGGGCTGCTGACGATCGTCCCGCTGATCGGTGCGATGTTCGGCTTCGCGCTCGCGATGTTGTTGACGCTCGCTGGTGATGCGTCCGTCGGCGCGGCCATCGCCGTCGTCGCGATCTACGGCGCCGCGGAGATCATCGAAGGCTTCGTGCTGACGCCGTGGATCCAGCGCGAAGGTGCCGGCCTGCACCCAGTCACGATCCTCGTCAGCGTCTTCTTCTGGGGCGCCGTGTTCGGCGTGCTCGGCGCGCTGGTCGCGATCCCGCTGACGATCGTGCTGAAGGCGCTGCTGCGCGGCTACGTGCTGCCGATCGTCGACGAGTTGGCCGGACGGCGACCGATCGCCTGAGATCGGTCACCGCGGACGCGCGCACGCTGCGCGAGATCAGCGCGCGCGAGCGTTCCGCTTCGGCGCCGGTTCCTCCGCCTGCGCCGTCTTCAGCACGCCCTGATAGGCCTTCACGTCGTCGATGCTCTTGCCGAGCTTCTGCAGCAACTGCCGGACGGCTTCCTGCAACTGCCCGTCCTCCTGGTAGTCGCCCAGCGCGCGGTTGCCTGGGTAGGCCTTCCCACGCAGGTCCGACACGCGATCGCGAATCGCATAGCGCAGCCAGCGCCGAACGTCGTCCTTCGTCAGCTTCGTCTTCAAGCCGTCGTAGAACGTGTCGAAGTCGGGATACCGCTCGTGGCTGCCGCCGTCACCGGCCGCGAGCTCCATCAGCAGCTCCTTGTGCGTCTCGATGCGCTGCTTGGCGTACTCCTCGAAGACGTTCCGATTCAGCAGGTCGAGGATCTCCGAGTTCTTCCACGCGTCCTTCGCGTCGAACTCGCGGATGTCGACCTCCTTGTCCGGGATCACACCCCAATCGGGATTCGTGACCTTGCCGTCCATGTCGAACTCCTTGTTCGGCGAACGGCCGCTCGGCAGGTGGTAGCGCGCGACGGTCAGCTTCAGTCGCGGGCCGACGTCGTACTTGCCGTTCTTGTTGACGTCGTCGAACGGCTCCCACTCGTCGCGCTTGCGGTCGCCGTTCTCGTCGCGGAACGGCTCACCGGGTTGGCTGCGCAGCGGGATCAATGTCTGGACACTGCCCTTGCCGTAGGTCCGCTTGCCGACGACGACGGCACGCTTCAGGTCCTGCATCGCGCCGGCCACGATCTCCGACGCCGATGCCGAGAACTCGTTCGCGACGATCGCGAGCGGCATCTCTGCGGCGACGGCTCGATTGCGCGTCTTGTAGTTCTCGCGCGGGACGTCGCGCCCGGCCGTGTAGACGACGAGTTCTTCACCGCCGACGAACAGTTCGACGACGTCGCGAGCGATCTCGAGGTAGCCGCCGGTGTTGTTGCGAACGTCGAGCACGAGCGCCTTCGCGCCGCGCTCCTTCAGGTCTTGGATCGCCGTCGTCAGTTCCTCGGTGACCGTCGCCGCGAACGTCACGAGTTCGATGTATCCAACGTCGCCGGGGAGCATGTCGTGGTTGACCGCCGGCACCTGGATCTCGCGGCGGACGATCGTCACCTCCTGCGGTTCGACGAAGCCGAGTCGGAAGTACTTGATCGAGACCGGCGTGCCCGGCTTGCCCTTCAACCGCGCGATGATCTCGTCCGAGGTTCGGCCCTGCGTCTCCCAGCCGTCGACCTCGAGGATCTTGTCGCCCGACTTCAGGCCCGCCTTGTACGCGGGTCCGGAGTAGATCGGACGCGTGATCGAGAAGACGTCGTCGCGATCGAAGTTGACGAACGCGCCGATGCCGCCGTACTCGCGATTCAGGTCGAAGAAGAACTTCTGGTACTCGTCCGACGTGAAGAACGACGAGTGCTTGTCGAGCGACGACAGGATTCCCTTCGCCGCGGCCGTCAACAGGAAGTCGTCGGTCAGCTTGTCGCCTTGCAGGTGCTGGCCGTGCACGCGCGCGAGGATCTCGCGCAGCGTCGCGAACTCGTCTTTCGAACCTCCGGTGCGCGGCGCGGCCTGATCGGCCATCCGGAACAACGCGGACTCCAGTTGGCGGTGCGACTGTTCGAGTCGAACGTAGCTCTGTGCGAGCCGCCCCTCGGGCGTCGGCTCGTGCTGGATCCGACGCAACACGTCCCAGGCCGGGTGCGACGAGTCGGGATTCAGCTCGGCCAGCGCGAGCGCGCCCTGGATCTGCAGATTGCGATCCCGCGAACCGAGGAACGCCGTCAACGTGCTGCGGGCATTGCGCTTTCCGGCTTCGTCGCCGACGCGCCACAGCGCCTTGCAGGCCTCGACGCGGAGCAACGGATCGACGAGCTCCGACGTCGCGTTCTCCTGCAGCAGTTCGACGACCTGCGGCAGCACGCGGGTGTTGAACGACCGCGGATCGCCGAGCAGCGCCAGCGCGCCGGTGCGTGTCTTCGGGTCGTCGCTCCGCGCGAGCGGCGCGAGCAGGTCGAAGATCTCGCGCGCGAAGACGCCGCCGTCGGCGATCCCCGACAGCGCGCGCGCTGCCGCGAGTCTGCCCTTTGGACCGGCGGCCTGGCCGGCCGCGACGATCGCCTTCACGAGGGCGTCCTCGGGCCCGTCGAGGTCACCGAGTTGGCGTCCGAGATCCCAGATCCGATCGTGATCGCCGCTGTCCGCCTGCCGCATCAGGTCCTGGACCTGCCGCGTCAGGTCGGCCTGTGCCCGGATCGTCGGGGCCGTGAAGACGCCGGTCGTCAGACCGACGAGGAGGAGGAAGGCGAATGCGGGTTGCCGTCGAGCCATGTGGTCGCTTCTGGAAACGGTTCGTCCGTAGATCGGCGGCTGCCGGAGGTCACCTCCACACGAAAGCGGTCGATGACGCGGGCGCCGAACGAAGGGAAGGGCCTGTATACGTCGCAACACGTCGAACCGTAGAGATTCCCTCCACACGGTCGCTAAGCTCCGCGCCCCTTGTCGCCTCACGCACCTGATCCGGAGCCTGGTCCGCTGCCGCATCTCGACGCCGCCGGACATGCGCGCATGGTCGACGTCTCGGGGAAACCCCGGACCGATCGCACCGCGACCGCTGCGGCCGTCGTGCGGATGAGCGTCGCGCTGCGCGCGCGACTGGTCGCACGAGAACTCCCGAAGGGCGACGCGATCGCCGTGGTTCGCATCGCGGCGATCTCGGGCACGAAGGAGACGTCGCGGCTCCTGCCGCTGTGCCACCCGATCGGATTGACCGGGGTGACCGTGCACGTCGAACCCGAGGGCGACGATGCGATCCGCATCGAGGTCACGACCCGCTGCTCCGGCGAGACCGGCGTCGAGATGGAGGCCATGACCGGCGCCGCCGTCGGCGCACTCGCGCTCTACGACATGCTGAAGGGGATCGAACGCGACGTTCGCATCGACTCGATCGCGTTGCTGCACAAGGCCGGCGGTCGATCGGGTGAATGGCGCGCACCGCACGGCACGACCGCACCGCGCAGCACGGATGAGGCCGCGCCATGACCGGCCGACGCGTGGCGATCGTCGGAGCGACCGGTGCGGTCGGCGAGGAGTTGCTCGCTGTCCTCGCCGAGCGGGATTTCGCGATCGCGTCGCTGCGCTTGCTCGCGTCGCCGCGTTCGGCCGGCGCGCGGATGCCGTTCCGCGGGACGACGCTGCCGGTCGAACCGCTCGGCAGGCACTCGTTCGACGGCATCGACGTCGCGTTGTTCTCCGCAGGTGGGGGCGTGTCCCGCGAGTACGCGCCGATCGCCGTCGCCGCGGGTGCCGTCGTCGTCGACAACAGTTCGGCGTTCCGGATGTCGGCCGACGTTCCGCTGATCGTTCCGGAGGTCAACGCGCACGCGCTCCGTTCGCATCGCGGGATCATCGCGAATCCGAACTGTTCGACGATCCTGCTCGTGTTGACGCTGGCGCCGTTGGCCGCCGCGGCCGGTCTCCGTCGCGTCGTCGTGTCGACCTACCAAGCCGCATCCGGCGCCGGTCGACGCGCGATGGAGGAACTGCGAACGCAGACGCGGGCACTGCTCGCCGGCGAGCCGCTCGACGCGCCGACGGCGTTGCCGCATTCGCTCGCGATGAACTTGTTCCCGCGCGTCGACGTGTTCCAGGCCGACGGCTACACGCGCGAAGAGGACAAGCTGCAGTTCGAGACGCGCAAGATCCTCGGGCTCGATGCGTTGCCGGTCGAAGCGACCTGTGTGCGCGTGCCGGTCGAACGTTGCCACTCCGAGTCGGTCGCCGTCGAACTCGAACGCGCACTGACGCCGGACGCCGCACGCGCGTTGTTCGCCGCTGCGCCGGGCGTCGTCGTCGACGACGAGCCGTCGGCGAGTCGGTATCCGCAACCGCGACCGCTCGCCGGCAC